>JBEPXB010000012.1:0-15574 GCA_041642135.1 Halobacteriales archaeon
CCGGAACTCCCCGTACAGCGGGTCCTCCGCGGGGTCGAGCCCTCGCTCCTCCTCGATCCGCTCGAAGAAGTCGCTGTGGACCCGCTTCAGGTAGAGCCGCTTTGGCTTCGAGCCGCGACCGAAGTTCGTCCCGAGAAGGAGGTTCGCGTACTTCGCTCCCCGGACATGGGCCGTGTCGGTGTCGTAGTTGTCGAGGCGCTTGCCGATCCCCCCCGGGATGCCGACGTCGTCGATGGAGGCCTCCCCGTTCTGAAAGTCCTCGATGACGCCGTGGACGTACTCCGTGACCCCCTCGACGTCGCCCTGTGTGACGATCATCTCGAGCACCGTCTTCTGGACCTCCTTCGTGATCGGCGCGATATCGGATCGCTTGTACTCGAACCCGGTGATGTCGATGTCGTCGACGTCCTTGCCCTCCTTCCAGACGATGTGCCCGGCGTAGCGCTTCTTCTTGCCCGCCTGGAAGAACCGGCGGTAGAGCTTCTCGAACTCGATGCGGAAGCGGTGTTCGGTTGCGCCGAATTCGGCGGCGAGTTCGTCGTATCGGGCGTTGATCTCTTCCTCGAGCTCGAACGACTGCTCGATAGCCCGTTCCTTTGTTACATCCGGACCGAGCTCGAGCATGATGCTGTCAGTGTCGCCATATGCAACCTGATAATTCAATTCATTAGATACTTCTTCGGTGAATTCGATGACCCGCCGGCCCGTCGCCGTCACCGCGGCGCCCATCTCCTTGTCGTAGAGGCGGAACCGGTCCCACCCGAGGACGCCGTACAAACTATTCATAATAACTTTGACAGCACCCTGCTGGCGGTCGTACTGTTCGTACTCCGCCGTCCCGGGGTCGTGCTCGTTCCGGAGTGACTTTTTCTGTTCGCGCTCTGAGAGGAGTTCGTCGACCATCTCCCGGATGATCCCGTCAGGGTCCTTCCGGAAGTGGGTCCCGTTGGGCGCCCGGTAGGTCTCCCCGTCGTACGCCTCGGGGTCGACCTTCGTCTCCGGGGAGGCGTTGATGGTGACCATGCACATCGGGTACAGCGAGGCGAGGTCGAGCACCGTGACGTTCTCCTTGACCCCGGTGATGGGGTCGAAGACGGCGCCGCCGGCGTACTCCTCGGATTCGACGGTGCCCTTCGAGGGGAGCGCGAACTCGCCGTGGACCTTGTGGAGGATGTAGAGGTCCACCGCGTCGCCGGGCGTGGTGGCGTCCTCGAGTTTGCAGCCGACGAACGACGCCACCTCCTCCCAGAACGGGATGACCTCCTGCTTGCGGTCGATCTCCACGCAGAGTTCGACGTCCCGCAGGTTGTACTCGGCGAGGCGTTTCGGCTCCTGCTCCCAGAGGTCGCCGATGTCGCCGGGGTAGCGCTCCTTGCCGATGCCGAGTTCCGTCTCCCCGACCGCGTCCAGTCGGTAGGAGTCGAGTTCGGTGAACTGGGTCCGCTTGTAGGCGTACAGCAGGTCGAACACCACGCGGCCCTTGACGTTGGGGCCCTGCCAGTCCGAGCGCCACACCTCGTTCACCCGCGAGAGCCGGTCGATGTCGAGGTCGTACTCGTCGGCGTCGGGGGCTTCCTCGGCCAGCACCTCGATGCGGTCGAGCAGGTACGGCGCGTCGAAGTCCGCGAAGTTCCATCCCGTGAGGACGTCCGGGTCGGTTCCCTCGATGTACTCGACGAAGGCGTCGAGCATCGCCGCCTCGGACTCGAAGTTCCGGACCGTCACGTCGACGGACTCGCCGATCGGCTCGTAGTCCCCGAGGTCCTCGGGTCCCTCGATCCCGTCGGGAGCGGTGTAGAGCCACGCGACGTACTCGTCGCGGTAGGAGTCGTGGGAGGTGAGACAGACGATCGGCTCCTCGCCGTCCTCGGGGAATCCCCGGCGGTCGTCGACCTCGATGTCGAACGTGTTGACCCGCAGGGGCGCGGTCGCGTCGACGGTCTCGATCTCGGTGTGGTGGACCCGGTAGGCGCCGTCCTCGGCTTCGCGAGCCGGGACCGAGACCCCGGAGGTGACGTCCTTGTCGATGAGCAGGCGGTTCGGGAAGAGGATGTCCGCCTCGTAGTGGTCGAACTCGTCGCGGAGCTGGCCGACGTCACGCGGGGTCTGTCCGAACACCTTCACGAGGTCGGTTCCGCGGATGGACTCGTGGAGGACGAGTTCGTCCTCGGCCCGGTCGGGGTCGACGGGTTGGCCCTCCGCCCGGAGGTCCCCGTACGTCTCGACGCCGGTGAGCCGGGCCTCCTCGACGATCCGGCCGTCCCGGAGGTGGCCCTCCCGGACGGGTCCGTCCTCGGGGGGCTCGTGGTCGAGTTTCTCGAGCGGGGTGTAGAAGTACGGCCGGAACCCGTGGACCCGGACGCGGACGGGTTCGCGCTCCGGCGTCCGGCCGAAGACGTGCAGCACCGGGTACTCGTCGTCGCCGTACCCCTCGATGGTGTAGTCGACCTGGGTCACCGCGAACTCGAGCCGTTCGTCGACGCGGGGGAACTGCTCCTCGGAAAGGTCGACGATATCGGCCCGCTGACCCCCGTTCCCGGCGACGTGGGCCGCCTCGCCCGCCGGTCGTTCGCCGTCCGTTCCCCCACCGGACGAACCGTAGCCGGCAAGTGTCGTCTGGGACTGCGACCCGTCCCCGTCGGTCATGATATCCGGCCTTGGCCCGGCCGGGTAAAATACCTCCCGTTCGAGCCGTTCGGACCGCCGAGAAACTCCGGCCGACGACCGGATTCCGGTCGGGTCGCCGCGCGCGACTCAACATGTGCCGGAGCCAGAAGGGATATACCTTGTCAAGGGATATCACACGTAACCACATGGTCGACACGCCACAGCGGTCCGACGGTGAGTCGCACGGCGACAGTGAGGACGAGTCGGTCGCCCGCGTCGAGGCCTACGACGACGAGGACGGCGTGGTGCTCTACGACGCGGAGAACCCGCTCGCGTGGATACAGGCGAAGAGCACCGTCCGCGTGCAGGACTGCTGCTGATCCCTCGGCGGCCGTCGAACGACTTTTCTCGACCGCGGACCACTCGGATACCAGTGAGAGACGAACTCGATGCGGACGGGGGCGGCTTCCTCGAGGAATCCGGGGACGCCTGGCCGGACGAGCCCGACGAGTTCGACCCCGAGAGCCTCGGTCCCGAGATCCCGAGCGCCCCCGACCCGACCTCCGACGACGTGGACGTGCCGCCCGAGCTGGCGAAGGCGTTCTGGGCGGCCGTCATCTTCGCGAACGTCGGGCTGCTGGGGGTCTCGCTCGGCCCGATGCTGATATTCTTCGAGGGACGGGTCGACGCCGGCCTGGTGTCGTTCCTCGTGGGGGTCCTCGGGCTCGTCTTCGCCTACCGGCGGTACCACGGCTACATGAACCGCGACGACCGGGACGACGAAGCGGAGGAGGACCGAGATGCCCGCGAGACCGGGGGAGGTGACTGACGTGCGGACCGTCGAGGACGATGCCGGGAAGCGGTACGTCCTGCTGAAGCGCTCCGGCGACTCGTCGCTGGTCAGGGACCCGACCACCGGCGAGGAGCGCTACGTCGAGAACGGGACGCTCTCGGCCGTCGAGGGCGAATCCCCGCTCGAGACGGCCGCACGCACCGTCCCCGAGCCGACACGCCGGGTGTTGCGGGCCGTCCACTCCGACACCGCACTGGGGCTTCTCGTCGAACTCGACGAGCGTGGGGCGGTCCCCGTCCGGGACCTGATCGGCTCGTACGACCTCTGCGAGTCTGACCTCCACGGCCTGCTCGCCGAGTTCACCGCCGCGGGGCTCGTGACGGAGACCCGCGTCGTCGGCGAGCGAGGGTACGAACTAACCGAGGTGGCGCGGGAGGGGCTCTCGAACCTGCGAGGGTAGCGGACTGCCGCGTGGCGAGCGTGTCGGGTGTGACGGGCCCCGTTCTGTCGAGCGGATCGTCCCCGGGGGTGATACGACGACGACCGTCCGTATCAGGCGGTGGTCGAGGAGGCGACCCGGCCGGTCGTGAGCAGGAGCGCGCCGGAGGCGACCACCAGTCCGACGGCGAGAACCGCGAACACCGGGTCGTACCCGAGCGTCTCGCTCCCGACGCCGACGACCGTCGAACCGGTGCTGGCGATGGTCGCGTAGATCAGCCGGGCGAGACCGAAGGCGCCGCCCTCGCTCGCCCCCTCGAACCAGTCCATCAGGTAGGCCTGCATCACCGGCTGGAACGTCATCAGCGCGCCGCCGAACGCCGCGACCGTCACGACCACGACGGCCGGCCGGTCGGCCAGCATCGCGAGGCCGGCCAGGAGGCAGCCGGCGGCGAACAGCGACCCGACCACGAGCGAGCGCCGCCCCACCAGGTCGCTCGCCCACCCCGCCGTGGGCTTGACGAGCATCCCCATCAGGAACAGGACCGAGAGCATCTGGTTGGCCCTCCCGAGCGTCAGCCCCTTGGCCTCGTACATGTACAGCGGGAGGAAGGAGGTCGACCCCTGCCAGACGAGCGCGAACGTGCTGTAACAGAGGATCGCCACCGGGACGCCCGGGCGCAACACCTCCGAGAGGGAGTCCCGGGCCGGGGCGAGCACGGAGGGCCGACGGAACCGGTACGCCCCGTCGAGCAGGAGGTGAAACCCGGCGGCCCCGAGGACGAGCGCGCCACCGGCCACGAGGAAGGTGGTCCGCCAGAGGCCCGCGGCGATGGCCGCCGTCGCGACCAGCGGCGTGGCGACCCCGGCAGCGTCGCCGGCGCCGCCGAAGACACCGAACGCCCGGCCCCGGTCCTCGCCGAACCGCGACGAGAGCAGCGCCCGCGCGACCGTCGGGAACGCGCCTGTCCCGACGCCGACGAGCACCACCAGAAGTAGGAACGCCGGGAGCGCCGCCAGCCAGGCCAGCGCCGCGACGGCGACCCCCGCGGCGACCAGCGTCGGGACGAGCACCGTCCGGTGGCCGAGTTCGTCGCTCAGCAGGCCGCTCGGGAACTGGGTCAGCGCGATCGCCCCCCACAGGACGCTCATGGCGACCCCGAACCCCGCGTTGCCGACGCCGACCGCCTCGCGGATGGGGACGGCGAGCGCCGGCAGGAGCACCCAGGTCCCCTGGGAGAACGCCCACCCGCCGGCGCTCAACCCCAGGACGATGCGGCGGTCCGACCCACCGGGGCCGCCCCCGGCGCCCTTCGGTGCCATCGACAGTCATGCCAACGATTGGCTCGTTAACAAAACTACCGGAGACCGGCCCGGGTCGCCGCGGGCGGCTCGCCTCGCGGCTCGGAACCGCAAGCGTGCCCGACTTCGGTGGGATGGGCGAGGTCTTCGCGTGACCCCTCCGTTCACCGCCGATCACCCGAACGGGGTCGAGGACCGGCGGTGGGAGACTACGACGGGCCGCTCAGGAGAGCCGTGCGGTGATGTCCGTCGAGGAGATCATCCCGATGAAGTCGTCGTCGACGACCGGGAGGTGGTTGATACCGAAGTTGGTCATCATCGCCGCGGCCTCCTCGATCCGGAGGTCGGGCGGGACCGTCTCGACCGACTCGGTCATCACGTCCGCCACGATCAGTTCCGTGACGTCCCGGCCCTCGCCGACGGCGTCGAGCACGTCCGTGCTGGTGATGATCGACGGGGGCGAGGTGGTGACGATCAATGCGGTGACCTCGTTTTCGCGCATCTTCGCCGCCGCCTCGACGACCGACGCGTCGCTGCGGACGGTCAACAACGGCGTCGACATGATGTCCTCCACGTACGTCCCTCGTTCGGCGTCCATACCCCCACCACGTCGGCTCGCGGTATGTTTGTTGCCCAATCGAGGCGGGCCGGGAGTCCCGCGAGCGCGGCCGGTCCGTGGGGCCGGGCGCCGAGGGGGTCGGCTCCCCCGCGGCCCAGTTCATACGGACGGTTGTAGTCTTTTACCGGTGAATGCCCGGACTGGGTCGGCGCTCACCGGTAAATCGTTACAACCGTCCGTATCAGTCGTCCCCCGGGAGTTCCGAGAGCAGCGACGCGGCGTCGACCGCCCCCGACTCGTGGCCGACCGACGACCGGTTCGTCGTCGGGTCCTTCTCGACGACCACGAGGTCGTCCGCCGCACCCACCAGCTCCTCGTCGTGACTGACGACCAGGATCTGCTCGACGCCGAACCCGCGCATCGTCTCGACGAGGTCGACCAGCTTCGAGACGTGGCCCGAATCGAGGAACACCGTGGGCTCGTCGAGTATGAGCGGCGGCATCGGGGTCTCGCCCTCGATGCCCTCGGCGAGTAATCGATAGATCGCACACCGCAGCGAGAGGTTGAACAGCGCGCGCTCGCCGCCCGAGAGCTGGTCCGGTTCGAGGGGCTCGCCGTCCTTCTGGTAGACCGTCAACTCGTAGTCCCCGTCGAGTTCGATCCCCGCGTAGGAGTCGTTCTGGTAGACCAGGTCGAACGTCTCGTTGAGCAGCCGCTGGAGCTTCCGGACGTTTCGCCGGCGCAGCTCCGAGCGCAGGTCCGCGTAGGTCTCCTGGAGCTCGTATGCCTCCTCGTAGAGGGATTCGAGCCGCTCGACCGTCCCGGCGAGCGCCTCGCGGCGCTCTCGGAGCCGCTCTAGCTCCTCCAGTTCGTTCTCGACGCCCCCGAGCGCGCCCCGGAGCTCGTCGCGTCGTTCGCCCAGCTCCTCGAGCCGGGCGTCGACCCGCTCGAGGTACGCCTCGGCGCGGCGCTTCTCCGTCCGTGCGTGCTCGATCCCCTCCTCGTCGAACTCCGCCTCGAGTTCGCGCTTCTCGGCCCGCTTCTCCGAGAGGCGCTCGCGACGGAGGTCGTTCTGGTCGGCGAGGTTGGACCGCTCGTCGCGGAGCCGCCCGATCCCGTCCTCGAGGTCGTCGATACGGTCGTTCAGCTCCGTGATCCGCTCGAGCCGGTCGATCCGCTCGCCGAGCTCGCTCGCCTCGGCGTTCAGCTCGGCGACCCGCTCGCGACAGGCCTCGGCGGCCCGCTCGGCTTCCCGGGCCGCCTCGCGTTTCTCCTCGGCCTCGGCCTCGAGGTCGTCGGCCTCCTCGCGGAGCTCCTCGATCCCCGACTCCATCGTCTCGAGGTTCGACTCCCGCTCCTCGAGCAGCTGGCGGGCGTTCTCCCGCTCGGTCCGTAGCCGCTCGACCTCGCTCTCGCGCTCGACCAGCGCCTCGGCGGACTCGAGTTCGCTCTCCAGTTCGGTGACCCGCTCGCGGACGCTCTCCAGTTCGTCCTCCAGTTCCGCGACCCGCTCGCGGTCATCCGCGAGCGTCTCGACGTGCGGGGAGTCCTCGACCGGCTGGCCGCACTCGGGGCACTTCCCCGCCTCGAGCAGTCGCTCGGCCTCGCGGACGCCCTCGCGGGCGCCCTGGAGTGTGGCCTCCAGTTCGGCGACCCGCTCGCGGGCCGCGGTCAGCTCCTCGGTGACCGACTCGCGGTGGGTCTCGCTCTCCCCGAACTCGGCCGGCGCGTCGGCGAACGACTCGCGCTTCGCCTCGATGGCCTCGGCCTTTGCCTCCAGCCGCTCGCGGAGCTCGGCGACCGTCTCGCGGGCCTCCTCGAATTCGGTCTCGCGCTCCGCGGCGGTCTCGCGCTTCTCCTCGGCCGCCGTCTCGAGCTCCTCGGCCCGCTCGCGGGCGCTCTCGGCGTCGCCGTCGTGACCGCGCTTCTCGACGCTCGTCTCCCGTATCGCCTCGCGGACCGATTCGCGCTCCTCGCGGAGCGCCTCGACACGCTCGGCGACGGCCCCCGGGTCGGCCGAATCGAGGTCCGTCCCGGCGAGCTCCTCGGCCCGCTCCGACTCGAGTTCTCCGACCCGCTCGCGCTTCTCGGCGATGGCGTCGGCCTTCTGCGAGCGTGCCTTCTCGGCCTCGGCGATGTCGCTCTCGAGGTCGTCGACCGTCTCGCGGAGCGCCTCGACACGCTCGCGCTTCTCGGCGTACTCCTCGATGACCTGTTCGGCGCGGTCGCGGGTCTCGACCGCCGGCTCGCGCTTCGCCTCGAGCTGGTCGATCTCCCCGCTCACCTCCTTCAGCTCGCCCCGCAGGGCGTTCCGGCGCTCGTGGAGGTCCTTTTCCTCCTTGGCCTCGACCTGGGTCTCGACCTCCGAGAGCGACCCGCGCCGGTCGTCGAGGACGTGCTTGACCCCGAGGCGTGCCTCGCTGGCCCGCTCGCGGTACTCCTCTAACTTCCCGAGCTGGAGGAGGTCGTCGATCATGTCCTGGCGCTGGGCCGGCGAGGCGTTGATGAGCTTGTTCACCTCCCCCTGGCGGACGTACGCGCAGTTGACGAACGCCTCGGAGTCCATCCGGAGCATCCGGGTGACGTGCCGGCGGACGTCGGTCGCGCCCTCGACGCTCCCGTCGGGACCATCGAGGACACAGGTCGTCGTTTGCGCGGTGTCGCCGCGGACCTTCACCTCGCGCTCGACCCGGTACTCCGCCCCGCCGTGACCGAACCACAGCTCTACGCGGCACTCCTCGGCACCGAGGGTGACCACCTCGTCGAGGGTGCGTTCGAGCGCACGGTGGCCGTAGAGCGCGAAGAAACACGCCTCCAGCAGCGAGGACTTCCCGGCGCCGTTCGGTCCGTGAACGACCGTGACCCCCGGCCGGAGTTCGAGGTCGGCGTCGGCGTAGCACTTGAAGTTCTCCAGTCGGACGCGGTCGAACCTCACTGGTAATCACTCCACGAGGTCTGCCCGTCCGCGTTCGCCTGGGTCGGCGGCTCCTCCGTCGGCGATCCTTCGGTCGACTCCTCGTCCGGCTCCTCGGGCTCCGGTTCGGCCCCGGCTTCGGCCGCCTCGGAACCATCGGTTTCCGCCGGGTCGGCCAGCCGCTCGGCTGCCGTCCGCGTCCGACCGTCCGCGTCGGCACCGGGATCGGGCGCCGGTGCGAACGCCGTCTCGTCGCCGGCCTCGAGCAGGTCGGTCACGCGGCGCTCGACCGTCTCCGCGACGTTCGCGTCGGCCACCTTGCTCGCCCGGACCACCTCGTCCAGCGTCTCGGCCGCGGGGGAGAGCCCCATCTCCCGGACCCGCTCGCGGACCGCCTCGTCCGGGTCGGCGAACGAGACGTCGATCTCGTCGCCCTCGGCCTCGATCTCCCGTCGGTCGTTCACGCGGGCGACGAGCGCGCCCGCCTCGCGGAGCCCCGATTCGACCTCGGCGGGGGCGACCGGCTCGCCCTCGCCCTCGATGGTCACGATGGCGACCGCGTCCTCGACGTCGTACTGGCCGACGCGCTCGCGGACCCGAGCGGGGCCCTCCCCCTCGTCGAGTTCCACGTCGACGAAGACGAACTCGCGGGTCGGGAGCCCCCGCCGAGCGATCGTCACCTCGCCGTCCTCGAACGTCACGAGGTTGTAGCCGCGGTCCTCGCGCTCGTCGGCGCTGGCCCGCTCGGTCGATCCGGAGTAGGTGAGCCAGGTGCCGTCCTCGGTCCGCTTGATCCCCGGCTTGTGGTTGTCCCCGAGGAGCATCGCGTCGAAGTCGACGGTCGCCGCGTCGAGGATCTCCTCGGCGTCCCACTCGCCGAGGTCGAACGGCTGGAAGAGTCCGTGAGCGACGAGCGCGGCGAACTCGGCGTCGTGGGGGTCGAAGTCGTAGTCGAGGTCCTCGCGACGGGACGGCGGAACGTAGTCCAGCCCGTAGAGCGCGACGTCGCCGACGACGACCGGTTCGGCTCCAAGTCGGGTCGCGAGGTCGAGCGAGGCGAACAGATCGAGCCACTGGGCGTCCCGTTTCGTCTCGTGGTTGCCGACGATGGCGAGGAACGGGATCCCGGCCTCGTCGAGTTCCCTGAGTACGGAGAGCGTCCCGAGGAGGTCCGGGAGTTCGGGCCGGCGGTCGTGGAACAGGTCGCCCGCGTGGACCACGGCGTCGACGTCGGTCTCGATGGCGTCCCGCGCCACCTGCCGGAACGCCTCCAGGAAGTCACGGCGCCGTTCCGGCGAGTGGTACTGCCGGTAGCCGAGGTGGGTGTCCCCCGTGTGGATTACCCGCGTCATCTGCGCGGGGATATGCCGCTTTCCCGTATAGGGGTTCCGTGAGCGAAGCGGAAGTGGAACTAAACGGGATGGATCGACAGCGTGGGCCGGCGTTCTCGTCGCTGGAGGAGTACCGGACTGCCCAGCGGGCGGAGGCCCGTTTCGGCTACTCGATAGTCAGTTCGTAGATCCGCTTGCGGGCGTCGGTGAAGGAGAACCGCGACTCCACGACGCCGGCGTCCTCGAGCCGGCTCAGCGCGTACCTGACGGTTCGGGGCGGCAGCAGCGTCTCCTCTGCGATGCCCGACTGCGTCAGCTGGCCGTTGTACTCGAGGGCCTTCGCGACGAGCTTTGCCGACGGCGGCATCTCCGCCACGGCGTCCCACCCCGGCGCGCGTCCGGTCACGCTCGACTCTGAGCTACCCATCTGTAACTGTGTAGGCGATTCGGGTAGTTAATATTTGCTAAATAGCCGATTACTCTCGGAAATCCTCACGGCGGGCCGATGGCGCGCTCCGGGTTGCCACTCGCAGGCGTCCTGTCGCCGGATTCCGGCGTGCTACCGGCTTGACTCCTACCCAAACCTCTTAAGAGTCCGCGACCCTAAACACCCTCAATGACCGACACCGTGGACGACGTGGACCTGCCGTACGACGACGAAGCGTCGACGCAGGACAAGCTGGAGGCCCTCCAGGAACGCCTCGAGATCCTCGAGGCCCAGAACGAGGAGATGCGCGACGAGCTCCTCGACGCGAACGCCGAGAACAACAAGTACCAGCAGAAACTGGAGCGGCTGACCCACGAGAACAAGAAGCTCAAGCAGTCCCCGCTGTTCGTCGCCACGGTACAGGAGATCACCGACGAGGGCGTGATCATCAAACAGCACGGCAACAACCAGGAGGCGCTCACGGAAGTCACCGACGAGATGCGCGAGGAGCTCACCCCGGACAGCCGGGTGGCGGTGAACAACTCGCTCTCGATCGTCAAGCGCCTCGACGACGAGACCGACGTCCGGGCCCGGGTGATGCAGGTCGAGAAGAAGCCCGAGGTCACCTACGCCGATATCGGCGGCATCGACGAGCAGATGGAGGAGGTGCGCGAGACCGTCGAGATGCCGCTCGAGCACCCCGAGATGTTCGATCAGGTGGGTATCGACCCGCCGAGCGGCGTCCTGCTCTACGGCCCGCCCGGGACGGGGAAGACGATGCTCGCGAAAGCCGTCGCCAACCAGACCGACGCGACGTTCATCAAGATGGCCGGCTCCGAGCTCGTCCACAAGTTCATCGGCGAGGGGGCCAAGCTCGTTCGCGACCTGTTCGAACTCGCCCGCCAGCACGAGCCTGCCGTCATCTTCATCGACGAGATCGACGCCATCGCCTCCAAGCGCACGGAGTCGAAGACCTCCGGCGATGCGGAAGTCCAGCGGACGATGATGCAGCTCCTCGCCGAGATGGACGGCTTCGAGGACCGCGGGCAGATCTCGATCATCGCCGCCACCAACCGCTTCGACATGCTCGACCGAGCCATCCTCCGGCCGGGGCGGTTCGACCGCCTCATCGAGGTGCCCAAGCCCGACCAGGAGGGCCGGGAGATCATCTTCCAGATCCACACCCGGAACATGAACGTCTCCGAGGACGTCGACTTCGCCGCGCTGGCCGAGGAGGTCGAGGAGGCCTCCGGCGCGGACATCAAGGCGGTCTGTACGGAGGCCGGGATGTTCGCCATCCGCGACGAGCGGACCGAGGTCCGGATGGAGGACTTCCGGGACGCCTGGGCGAAGATCAAGCAGGCCGAGGACGAGGACGACGAGGTCTCGAAGACGTTCGCGTAGGGACGGTCGTCGGGTACCCGCGTCGTCGCGTCGACGCACGTTCGAAGGTGTCACAGCGCCCTTTCCGGACAGCGGTCGCCGTCCGCACCTGGTTCGTCTCTTCGGGGACCGGATCCTTCCACATAGTCGTCACGTTACTCCCGGTGTCTCGGCCAGAACGGGACGGCTGGACCCACAACGGAGCGGTCGCGACGGGCAGTACGGACCGTTCGTGTGACACCCACGCGTGTCTAGTGAAGTACACCTTCTCGGCGAGCGTAGGGGAGGGGATTCACATGCCGATGACATCGAGGAGGACCAACGCCGGGACCGTACAGGAACTGTACGATTCGTTCGCCGAGGGCGATATCGAGTCGATACGGGAGATCATGGACCCCGACGTCGCGCTGCTCACCTGGAGTGGTACGTACAGCGACACGGGGAGATCGGTAGAGTTCGGGGGCGCACACGTCTTCGATTTCGAGGACGGACGGATCGTTCGGTGGACGTCGTACGCCGACACCGCCTCGTTCAACGCCGCGCTCGAAGACTGACGCCCGTGTCTTGCCAGCCTCTGGCAGTCGAAGGTTCGAACGACCGACACGCGAGGACACTACTGCATGCCCCGGATCCCGCGATGCCCGAGTCTCCCGCTACTCCCCGACCTCCACGCTCTCGGTCTCGGCGGCCTCGTCCTCGTCGCTCCGCAGGCGGAACTTCTGGACTTTACCACTGGGATTCTTCGGCAGTTCGTCGACGAAGTAGTACGCCCGTGGCCGCTTGAAATCGGCCACGTCGTCGCTGTCTCGCATGAACCGGTCCAGTTCCTCGGCGCTCACGTCACCCACCACGTAGGCGACGATACGCTCGCCCCATTCCTCGTCCGGTTCGCCGACGACCGCCGCCTCGACGACGTCCTCGTGGGTGAACAGCACGTTCTCGACCTCGGTCGGGTAGACGTTCTCGCCGCCGGAGATGATCATGTCGTCCTTGCGGTCGACCACGTAGAGGTAGCCGTCCTCGTCGAGCCGACCGAGGTCGCCCGTGTAGTACCACGTCCGTCCCGACGAGTCCTCGCGGATCGACTCGGCCGTGGCGTCGGGACGGTTCCAGTACTCGGTCATCAGGCAGATGCTCCAGAGGAGTATCTCGCCGACCTCGCCGGTCTCGACGGTCGCGTCGGGGTCACCGTCGGGGTCGACCACGCGGACGTCGTGGTTCAGGCCCGCCCGCCCCGCCGCACCCTGTTTCGCCTCCTGTTCGTCCTCGTAGAGGAACACGCCGGCGGGACCGATCTCCGTCATCCCGTAGGCCTGGATGTAGTCCTCACAGAGGTGTTCCTTGCAGTTCTCGAGGACCTGCCCGGGCATCGGGGCGGCGCCGTAGAGCCCGACGCGAAGGGAGGAGACGTCGAAGTCGTCCTCGGCAGCGGTCAGCGCGGCCGCGTTCCACGCGGTCGGCGCGAGGAACATCGTCGTCACCTCGTGTTCCTCCACCGCGCGGAGGGTCTGTGCGGGGTCGAACTCGTGGTAGACGACGTTCGTACAGCCCCGGTGGACGAGCGGGAGCAGCCGGGCGTGGAGCTCCGCAGCGTGGTAGAGCGGCATCACCGACAGACCCGTGTCCGATGGTCGCAGCCCGCCCTCCGCGAGCGCGAGAACACTGTGCTCGACCATGTCGCGGTGGGTATGGACCACGCCCTTCGGCCGACCGGTCGTCCCCGAGGTGTACATCAGCCCGTACGTGTCGTCCTCGTGGACCTCGACGTCCGGTCGCTCGTCGCTCCCCGAGTCCAGCAGGTCGTAGAACCCGCGGGTTCCCTCCGGGTTCGCGCCGCTCCGTTCCTCCCCCGGGTCCGGCACGTAGACGTACTCCTCGACCGTCTCGAGGGCGGGTCGAGCCCCCTCGACCGCCTCCGCGGTGTCGGGCTCGTAGAGCATCACCGACGAGCCGGCGTCGTTGGCGATGAACTCGACCTCGCCCGCCGGGAGCCGGTAGTTCATGGGGTTGAACACCGCCCCCAGTTTCGCACAGGCGTAGACCGCGAGGCAGATCTCCGTCCCGTTGTAGAGCATCGTCGAGACGCGGTCGCCCTTCTCCACGCCGAGGTCGGCGAGCGCGTTCGCGAGGCGGTTCACCTCCCGGTCGAACTCCGCGTAGGTCAGCCGCTGGTCGCGGCGCGGGTAGACGAGCGCGTCCTTCTCCGGAACCCTGGAGGCCGACCCTTCGAGCGTCGTGCCGAGCGTGGGATGAGAGATCATACCTCGGCGGCGTATCGGCCAATCACCACATAACTGTGGGGGCAGGGTGTACCGAAACACGGGTCCGGGAAACCGCGAAGCCGGTCGGGTCGTGGGGGCCCCCGCTCACTCCGGCGCCGGGCCGATGGCCCGTATCCGCCCGCGACCGTCACCGACGAACAGGTACTCGCCCGCGAGCGCGGGCGGGGTCGTCCCCTCGAAGCCGCCGTGTCGCCACAGCACGTCTCCACTCCCGGGGTCGAACGCGAGGACGGGCGTGTCGTAGGTCAGCCCGTACACCGCGCCGTCGCCGACGGCCAGTTCGAGTTCGTTCCCGACCCCCGTCCGCCACCGTTCGGTCCCGTCGTCGGCGTCGAACGCGTGGACCGCCCCGTCACCGGGGGCGTAGACGGTACCGTCGTGGACGGCCGGCGGCTCGTGCGCACCGCCAGTAGTTCGGGACCAGCGTTCGGAACCGTCGGCCGTGTCGAGCGCCCGCAGCGAGTCGCCCATGTTGACGAAGACGCGGCCGTCGGCGGCGACGGGTGCCGACTGGACCACCGGGCGATCCCCGACCGTGGCCCGCCAGCGTTCCGTGCCGTCGGTCGTCTCGAACGCCCGGAGGTCGCCGTTCGCCCCCGCGTAAACCGCCCCGTCGCCGACCGCGTTCGTCAGGGCCACGAAGTCCCGTCCGTCGACCTCGGTCCGCCAGTGTTCGGTCCCGTCGGCAGCGTCGAACGCGAACAGCGTGTCCGAGAAGTTGCCCACGTAGACCGCCCCGTCGGCGAGCGTCGGCGACTGGACCTGGCTGCCGACGCGGACCCGCCAGCGTTCGGTCCCGTCGTCCCGGTCGACCGCGTACAGCGACCCCGAGAGCGTCCCGGCGTAGACGGCGTCCCCGCCGACGGCCGGCGATCCGCGGACCATCCCGTCGGTGGCGACGGCCCACTCGATGCCCCCCGTATTGGCTGCCAGCGCGTAGAGGTGGTTGTCGTCGCTCCCGGCGTACACCCTGTTGCCGACCACCGCCGGCGCCGCGTTGACGCCGTCGCCGGTCCGGAAGCGCCACACCACCGATCCGTCCGCCGGGTCGATCCCGACCGGTCCCGTCGAGAGGACGCCCCCCGAGACCGCGGGCGTCACGGAGTCCGCGTCGACCGACCAGTCCGGCTCGCCGGTCCCGGCGTCGTACGCGTGGAGGCGGCCACCGGCCCCGAGGAGGACGCGGCCGTCCACGGCGGCGAGCGGGAGCGACTCCGGCGGGCCGCTCGTGAAGCTGTACCCCTCGGTGCGCTCGGCGCGCCACCGCTCGGCCCCGTCCTCGGCCGAGAGGGCGATCAGCTCGGCCCCGAACCACCTCGCGTCCTCCGCGGTGGGCGTCCGCGTCCCGGCCCCTCCCGGGGGTGGCGTCCCCACCCGTTCGGGCTCGGCGTCCGGGTTCACGGTACAGACGACGACGCCGTCGGCGGTCGTCACGGGCGGGGCGGCGACCGGGTGAGACGTCCCGACCGACCACGCACGTGACCCGTCGTTGGCGTCCAGCGCGACGAGATCCGACCCGGCTCCGGCGTAGACGATGC
>JBEPXB010000013.1:0-15397 GCA_041642135.1 Halobacteriales archaeon
CGGGGTTCGGCCGGCAGGCGATCGACGGCCTCGTCGACCGGCACCTCCGGGTCGAGACGGGGCCGAGCGAGGAGATCGCGAAGGGCGACTACGAGACGGCGCTCCGGGCGCTGCTCCGCGAGCGCGCGGGACGGGAGGCCGTCGCGGCGGTGTTCCCCGAGCACACCCAGTCCCGGGTGCTCGGGCGGCGCTGATACGGTCGTGCGTAACTATTCTCCACGGTCTTCGGGATAATCGGCGTTTCGAGGCCGACGAGCCGGGATTCGAATCCGTGAAGCGAAACCAATTACACACGACCGTATGAGTTCGGGGTGCCGCCGGTACCGTCGGTGCCGGTGGCGGCCGGGGCGTCCCCGGGACCTCCTGTGACAACAGTTGACGTCCTCGGGAACGCTTTTATCCGGTGGATTGCTAGCGACACCCGTACATGAGTCCCGACCGGGCCGCCCTCGACCGCGCGATCGAGCGCGGCGAGAAGGAGGGCGGCAGCGTCGAGTTCAAGGAACGGCTCACCAAGGACGTCCACCTCGCCGACGGTCGGCTCGAATCGCTCGCCGCACAGCTGCGCCACCGGGTGCTCTCCGGCGACGGCGAGGCGACGTACGTCGTGGGCGTCACGGACGACGGGGGGATCGCGGGGATCGCTCCCGAGGCGTTCACCGAGACGATGGACGTCCTCTCGCTTTTGGCCGAGGAGGCCGGGGCACACATCGACGACGTGCAGACGTGGAGCGCACCACCCGGCGACGAGGGGGCCGACCGGGGCGTCGTCGGCGTCGCCACGATCCGGGAGGGGGCCGTCCTCGACACCGACGACGAGCACATCGTCGTCGGGACCGCGGGTCACGTCGACCACGGGAAGTCCACCCTCGTGGGGTCGCTCGTCACCGGTCATCCCGACGACGGCCAGGGGGGCACCAGGGCGTTCCTCGACGTCCAGCCACACGAGGTCGAGCGCGGGCTCTCGGCGGACCTCTCCTACGGCGTCTACGGCTTCGACGAGGACGGAACCCCCGTACGGATGGACAACCCCGACCGGAAGTCCGACCGGGCGGAGGTAGTGAGAGAGTCCGACCGGCTGGTGTCGTTCGTCGACACGGTGGGCCACGAGCCGTGGCTCCGGACGACGATCAGGGGGCTGGTGGGTCAGAAACTGGACTACGGGCTGCTCGTCGTCGCCGCGGACGACGGACCGACGAAGACGACCCGCGAGCACCTCGGCATCCTCCTCGCGACGGAACTCCCGACGATCGTCGCGATCACGAAGTGCGACGTGGTCGACGAGGAGCGGGTCCAGGAAGTCGAGCGCGAGGTCGAGCGGCTCCTCCGGGGGGCCGACCGGACGCCCCTCTCGGTCGCGCGCCACGGCGTCGAATCGGCGATCGAGGAGATCGACCGGACGGTCGTTCCGGTGGTGCGGACCAGCGCGGTGACGATGGAGGGGCTCCCGATCCTCGACCAGCTGTTCGAGCGGCTCCCCAAGACCGGCGGCGACGACGGCGAGTTCGCCATGTACGTCGACCGCACCTACAACGTCACCGGGGTCGGGGCCGTCGCCTCCGGCACGGTGAAATCGGGTACCGTCGAGGCCGGCGACGAACTCCTGCTCGGGCCGATGAGCGACGGCTCGTTCCGCGAGGTGGAGGTCCGCTCCATCGAGATGCACTACCACCGCGTCGACGAGGCCCGCGCGGGCCGGATCGTCGGCATCGCGCTCAAGGGCGTCCGCGAGGCCGACGTCCGGCGGGGGATGGCGCTGCTCCCCCGCGACGCCGAGCCGCGGGCGGTCCGGGAGTTCGAGGCGGAGGTGATGGTGCTGAACCACCCGACGCGGATCGGCGACGGCTACGAGCCGGTCGTCCACCTCGAGACGGTGAGCGAGGCCGCCGCGTTCCACCCCGAGGACGGACAGCTCCTCCCCGGGGACACCGGGCGGACCCGCGTCCGGTTCAAGTTCCACCCCTACCTGGTCGAGGAGGGCCAGCGGTTCGTCTTCCGCGAGGGCCGCTCGAAGGGCGTCGGGACGGTCACGGGCGTCGACCCCGAGTAGCGCGGCGGGACACGTCCGGGAGACGACCGGAACCCGCTTGGGGCCGAGCGACGTACCGTCCCGTATGGACCGGTTCGGCTCCGCTCCCGCATCCGGCCCCGACCCGGACCCCGATACCGGCACCCGTCTCCTGATGGGTGCGGTCGGCGTCGCCCTGTTCGCCGTCTACGCCGTGCTCGCGGCGGCGAGCTACCTCCTCATCGCGTCGTTCCTGCGGGGGCTCACCCGGGCCGAGCTCCTGACGACGGCCGTCCTGATCGTCGGACTGACGCTCGCGTTCGGCTACCTCTCCTACCAGTACGGTACCGCACGGATGCTCGACGCGCTCGACGCCCGACGCCTCCCGCGGGAACGGGCCCCGGTCCTCTACGGCCGGCTCGAGGAACTGGCCGACCGGATGGGCGTCGAGCCGCCGACGGTCGCCGTCGCGCGCATGGAGATGCCGAACGCGCTGGCCGTCGGCGGTGGCCGCGACGGGGTGATCGTCCTCGACGGCCGGCTGTTCCGCCTGCTCGGCGGGGAGGAACTGGAGGGGATACTCGCCCACGAACTCGCCCACCTCGAGGGCCGGGACAGCCTCGTCCAGACGCTGGCCTACAGCCTGGCCCGCACGCTCGTGGGCCTCCTGACGCTCCTGCTGTTCCCGGTCGCGCTGTTACTCGAGGGGCTCTCGCGGGCGCTAGCGTGGCTCCGGGGGCGACCGAGGGAGGGGTCGCCCGGCGTCGACCTTCTGCGGGCGACGGTCGCCCGGGGGGTGCTGGGGGTGCTCGTCGCACTCACTCTGCTCGTGCGAGCGCACTCGCGACGGCGCGCGTTCGCCGCCGACGAGCGCGCCGCGGCGGTGACCGGCCGGCCGCTCGCGCTCGCACGCGCGCTCCGGACCATCGAACGGGCCTCCCGGCCCGCGGGCGGACTGCTCGCGACGCTGTACATCCACGCCGAGGAGTCGGACCCGCTGAGCCGGATGCTCTCGACGCACCCGCCGATGGACGAGCGCGTCGAGCGGCTGGTCGACCTCGCCGAGCGCCGTGAGGGGCGCGAGGTCCGGATCCCGATCCGGTGAGACGCGCACGAGCGAGGGCGCGACGTGACGAGTGATGCGGGACGACGCTCTCGCGGGTCGGCCCGCGAGGAGCCGTCGGCTGGCGAGCGGTAGAAAGCCGGTCGGGAGAACCTGTCAGAGGCCGTCTTCTCCCCCCCTTCCGGCGTGTTTCCGGACACGTTGGCAACCCCGGCAAGGGCAGATCCGTGTCCACCCACAGCATGGACTCGGTGACGTAAATCGGTTTCGAGCAGTCGATTTCACTCGCTCGAATGATAGGACGGGGGACTGCCGACCATCAACAACCCTTTAACAGTGCTTGTCGTTACCGATACACACATGGGGGGAGTCGATCCGACGTCGACGTTCTCGTTACTGGGGAACAGGGATCGGCTCCGGATCGTCCTCGCGCTCGGCGACGCCGGCGGCCCCGGGGAGTTCGGTACCCTCCCTTTCTCCGAACTCCAGTCGAGGGTGGGCATCGAGGACAACGGGAACTTCAACTACCACCTCGGCCAGCTCAGGGGGTCGTTCGTCGACCGGACGGACGAGGGGTACCGTCTGGCGCTCACGGGGGTGTACGTCTACCGGGCGCTGCGGGCCAGTCCGCTGACGGAGACGCCCGAGTACGACCGTCTCGAGACGGACGTCCCCTGTCCGACCTGCGGCGTCGCGAAGGAGGTGTGGTCCGTCGAGCACCGGTGTCTCCTCGGCTGTCCGGACTGCGGGACGGTCGACTACCGGTATCCGCTCCCCGCCGACGGACGGGGCCGGGCCGACGGACCGGCGCTGGCCGGCGCGCTCCGCGAGCGGACCGTCCACGACGCGAACGCGATGATCCGTGGGTTCTGTCCGTACTGTTCGGGATCGGTCGACTGCGACCCCGAGACGGACCCGGGAGCGCTCCCCGGAAGTGCCCGGGACCGGGGTGCCGACGAGCCGGTGACGACCCTCGCCTGCGGGCACTGCCGGTGGTTCCTCCACACGAACGCCGCCGGGATGCTCGAGGGCCACCCGCGGGTGAGCGCGTTCCTCCTCGACCACGGCATCGACAGCCACCGGCAGGACCCCTGGCGCGAGGCCGAGTTCGAGGTCGAGGTCCGCTCGGAGACACCCTGGCGGGCGGGTGTCCGCGTCTACTGCGGGGACGTGGCGCTGTCGCTCGAACTCGACGGGGACCTCGAGGCGGTCGAGGTCGAACGGGGGGGCGGGACGGCGGTCCGTCGCGACCGGGAGGACGGGGGAACCGACGACCGCCGGCGCGGTCCGGCGACCACCGGGCGCTGGTCGGGCGTCTGATAGGGGTTATCGTAGCCGGCCGGAGGATCCGATCCGCCGCCACGGGGGGTCGTGCAGGTCGGCCAGTGACGTCAGCGTGTACGTCGGTTCGGGGTCCGGGATGGCACTCGGCCCGTCCGGGTCGGCGAGCCACGCGGTCCGTACCCCTGCCGCGTGCCCCCCGGCCACGTCAGACCCGAGCGAGTTCCCGACGTGGACCGCCCGCTCGGGCTCGACCGAGAGCGCGCCGAGCGCCCGCCGGAACGGCTCCGGCTCCGGTTTGGGCGCCGTGTCGTACCCCGCGAACACGACGGTCTCGAAGGCGTCGTCGAGTCCGAGCCCCGCGAGCTTCTCCCGCTGCATCGACGGGCTCCCGTTGGTGACGACGCCGAGGCGGTGGTCCGCGGCCAGCCGCTCGACGGCCTCTCTCGCGCCGGGTAGCGGGCGGACGTTCCGGTGGTCGCGCTCGTCCGCGTACGCCAGCGCGACCCGTCGACCGACCTCCGGTTCCCGGCCCCGTTCGGCCGCCAGGGCCGCGAAACACTCCTCGCGCAGCGAGACGACGTCGTCGGTCGCCGCGACGAACTCCGGGTAGCGGTCGTGGTAGTCCTCGACGTCGAAGAACGGCTCGACCCCCACCTGGTCGAACGCGACCGGGAGCAGCTCCGCGCCCGGCCGCCGGTAGCGACAGAGCGTGTCGTCGACGTCGAACAGCACGGCCTCCACGGGCGCCTCGGAGTCCGAGAGCGCGTCGCTCATCGCCGGACGTACCCTCCCTCCTCCCGTCCGGCGAGTCCGAACAGGACCGCCCAGTCGAGTAACCGGCCGACGCGCTCGCGCCACACCCGCTGCCAGTCGGCGTGGCGCTGTCGCTCCCAGGTCGGGACCGAGCCGGCGAACCGCTCGAAGACCGCATCCGCCGACGCCGGTTCTCGCTCGTCGAGCGCCTCGAGGAGGTCGTCGGCGCCGTAGACGCGCTCGCGGAACGTCGCCGCCAGCCCCTCGCGCGCGACGGGGTCGCGGGTCCGGTGGTAGCCGCGCTCGGCCTCCGCGACCAGTCCGAGCGCGCGCATGAACGTCAGCCACTCCTTGGCCTCGTCGCGGGCGGGGACGCCAGCGCGATCCATCACGCGGGCACAGCAGTCGGTCTCGCTCCGGGGGACGAGCGGGACCGCCCGCCGTGCGGTCTCGAGGGCCTCGAGCGAGTCCGGCGCCGGGGGGACGACCTTGTATTGCATCGACTCAGAGCCCGAACGACTCGGCGACCAGCGCCTCGTCGCGCTCGCCGACGACGTGGGTCCCCCCGCCGACCACGTCGACGGTGACCTTCGCCGGGGCGAACACGCCGCGCGGCACCTCGGTGAAGTCCCAGTCGGCCTCGTCGAACACCTCGGCGAACGGACGGCCGTACTCCTCGCTGGCGGTCGAGGCCACCTCGTCGAAGCGGTCGAACGGCTCGGCGACGGTGAGGTGGACCTCGGACCCGTACGCCAGCGCGTCGTTCGTCCGGGCCATCGCCGCCTCCTCGCCGGCGGCGACGGGGGCGACGGGCGCCCGCCCGGTCGCCGAGAGCATGTCGAGCGGGTCGTAGCCGAGTTCGGTCAGCCGGAACGCCGCGAGTTCGGCCGCGCGGGCCGCGAGGGTGACGCTCCCGGTGATGGAGGCAGTCGCGAACACGGGCAGGAACGTCGCCGCCGGGTCGACGCCCGCCCGCTCGGCGACGTGGTCGGCGACACTCGCCACCGGGAGGGTGTCGGTCTCGACGGCGAGGACGGCGAAGTCGGCCTCGTCGGCGTAGCCGGTCCGGGCGAACTCCTCCTCCTCGGCGACGAGCGCGCGGGCCGGACCGGAGCCGAGCCCCTCGAACCCCTCGACCGAGAGCTCCCAGCCGGCCTTCTGCGAGCAGAGCAGGGCCAGCGCCGGGTGGTCGGTCTGGAGTTCGACGTGGGTGAGCGGCGCGCCGTCGACCGACCCCATCGCGGTTTGCGGGGTCGCCAGCCCGCCGGTCTGTATCTCGGTGAGCAGCAGTCCTGCCTCGATCCCCCCGACGGTCTCGACGCCGAAATCGAGCACCGTCGCGCCGTCGTCCAGTTCCCAGACGTCGATCGCGAGTTCGTCAGCGAAGTCGATGGCCTCGTCGACCAGCTCGACGGCCATCACATTGGGGCTCTCCATACCCTCGCGTCGGGTGGGCGGGACTAAACGCCCTCGTCTCTCGGGCGGGTAAGCTCCGGATCCCTCGGGGAGGTGAACCGTCCGGCAACGAGGGTCACCGAGACGGCCCCGAAGCGGCGACGACCCGTCCGGACGGTGGTGGCCCACGCATAAATTTTCAATACCGAGTAAATTCATATTATATCTCATGGTCGAGAATACTGAGACCACGGTCGCGATCGCCTGTCAGGGCGGCGGGAGCCACACCGCGTTCAGCGCGGGCGTCCTGCGCGGGATACTCCGGGAGCTCCCCGCGGAGTACGAGATCGGCGCGCTGAGCGGGACCTCGGGCGGGGCGATGTGCGCGGCGCTCGCATGGGACGGTCTCCGCCGGAACGACGTCGAGGGCGCCATCGACCGGCTGGAGGGGTTCTGGGACGACGTGGCCGCCGAGACGCCGTGGGACCGGTTCGTCAACGACGCGGCGCTGCTCGGGAGCCGGCTCACCGCCGAGTTCGGCACGTTCGGCGTGAGCCCCTACCGCCACGGGGCGTCGACCGCGGCACAGCGCGAGCTCCGGGAGACCGTCGAACGACACGTCCGGTTCGACGACGACGCGCCGACGAGCCCGCCCCACCTCTTCGTCGGGGCCGTCGACGTCGAGTCCGGCTCGTTCGAGGTGTTCGTCGACGGCGAGGAAGGGTCGGCGGCGCTGCTGGCCTCGGCCGCCGTCCCGAACCTCTTCCGTGCGGTCGAGATCGATGGCGCCGGCCACTGGGACGGGCTCTTCTCGCAGAACCCGCCGATCCGGCAGTTCGTGAGCGAGGTGCCACCCGAGGACAAACCCGACGAGATCTGGATCGTCCGCATCAACCCCGTGGAGCGCGACGGGACACCGCGTTCGCTCGACGACATCGCCGACCGCCGGAACGAGCTCTCGGGGAACCTCTCGCTGGCACAGGAGGTCCACACCATCGAGACGATCAACGACCTGATCGGCGAGGGCGTCGTCGACGACGAGCGGTACAAGCGTATCGAACTCCGGGAGGTCGCACTCGACATGGATCTCGACGTCCAGTCGAAGCTCGACCGGAGCCGCGACTTCCTCGTGGAGCTGATGGAGCGGGGCGAGGCGAAGGCGAGCGAGTTCTGGACCGGGACGGAAGAGCTGACCGTGACCAGCGGGAACTGACCCGCAGTCGGTGAGCTGACGGTCGGGCGCCAAGATCCGGGGGTCGAGCCCGGGAGGACGAGAGCGTGAGTCGGTGCCGGTCAGGCCCCGGTCTCGAGCGGCGCCAGCGCCTTCTCGACCAGCCCGACGAGCTCCTCGACCGTCGCGGCTTCGACGGGCTGGTGGGGACTGCGGAGTTCGCCCGCCGGCGCGCCACGGGACTTCATCGCCGCCTTCAGCCCGGGGATGCTGTACGTCGCCGTCACGGCGAGGTTCAGGTCGCGGCCGGCATCGTTCAGTCGGTGGGCTCTCTCGCGGTCGCCGGCGCGGTGGCGCTCGTAGATGGCGCTCGCGAGGTCCGGCGCGACGTTCGCCAGCGCGAGAATGCCCCCGGCGGCCCCGGCGTCGAGCGCCGGCGCGTACACGCCGCCGGAGCCGACGAACAGGTCGAACTCGGCGTCGCCGATCCGGTCGAGCTCGCGGTAGAAGCGGTCGATGTTCCCCGAGGAGTCCTTCATGCCCATGATGTTGGGGTGCTCGGCCAGCCGACCGACCGTCTCGGGGTGGATCACGGTGTCGGTGTAGGCGGGGACGCTGTAGAGGTAGATCGGTATCGACGCCTCGTCGGCGAGGTCGGTGTAGTACGATTCTAATGCGTTCTGCCCGTGGCTGTAGTAGAACGGCGTGACGACGAGCGCGGCCTCTGCGCCGGCGTCGGCCGCCCGCTCGGTCAGGTCGAGCGTCGGGCCGTAGCCGGGCGTGCCCGTCCCGGCCATCACGGGAACCGAGGCGGCATCACAGACCGTCTCGACGACCGCGGCGTGTTCGTCGGCGCTCAGCATCGGCGCCTCGCTGTTCGACCCGCAGGGGACGATGAAGTCGACGCCGCGCTCTTGGACCCAGGCGACGAGGTCGGCGAGGTCTTCGTGGTCGACGTCGCCGTCGGCGTCGAACGGCGTCACGAGCGGGAGTCCGGTGCCGGTGATTCGCATACCCGGGCCTCGCCGTGGGTTCACCTATACTTTCTGAACTCCGTCAGCCGGCGGCGAGGCCGGGAGGTCGGGCGGTCCCGAACGGGCCGAGCGTCGTCACGAAACGCCGTCACGCGGGCGTCTGACGCGGATTTATGTCGGGGCACACCGCAGGACCCGGTGGGCGCGCGCAGGCGACCTCGAATTCCCCATCCTCCCCGACGCGCGCCCGGAACCCCTTCCTTTCGACGCTCGCGCCCGCGTCCTCGGCCGTGGCGCGGAGCCATCGCGACGCGAATTGCGCGTCCGGAGCCGGACGATCAGGCCGCCTCCGCTTCCGTGTCACCGTCGTCGCCGGTCAGCTCCGCCCGGACCGCCCTGAGGGCGTCCTGCTCGGCGACGACCGCCACGCTGTCGCCCGCCCGGATCTCCGTCTGCGGCAGCGGGATCGTCATCGGCTCGTTCGCGCGGCCGTGGGCGTACACCCGGGCGTTGCCCGGCAGCTCCAGTTCGACGACCCGCCGGCCGACGTGCGGGGAACTCGCGGGGATGTGGACGCTCGCGGCCGTGAGCGTCTCCGTCAGGTCCGCGAGGACGTTTAAATCGCCGCCGAGCAGCGCGGTCTTGGCGCCGGCGGCCCCGAGCCGCTCGGGGTAGACCACCTCGTCGACGTTCTTGGCGTACTCGTCGTAGATCTCCTCCCGGTAGTCCTCGTCGATACGCATCACCGTCCGGCAGCCGTACCCGCCGGCGATCGTACAGGCCGCGTAGTTGGCGTGCAGGTCCCCGGTCAGCCCGCCGACGGCGTCGGCCGTCTCGAGGCCCGCCTCCTTCAGGACGCTCTCGTCGTCGCCGCTCCCCTCGACCGCGTCGAAGCCGTCTGCCTCCGCCAGTTCGGCCTTCTCGGGGTCGACCTCGACTATCGTCACGTTGTGCCCCTCCGAGCGGAGGATCTCGGCGGTCCGCCTGCCGACGCGACCGTAGCCGACGATGAGGAACTGCATGAGCCGTGGTACGCCGGGGCACGGTAAAAAGATACAGCCCCGAGATCCGGACCGGATCCGACGACGAGGTGGGGATCGGCCGGCGACCTGGCGGTTCCGGTTCCCCTCGACACGCCGCGCCGCTCGACGTACCGCGCCGGCGGACCGGGTCGAAGCGGAGCCGTAACTGGCGCGTGGCGAGGGCGTGGCCGTCTCGCGCGAGGTCGTCGTGGACCCGGCTCAGGCCGACTCCGCGGCCCCGTCGCTCCGCTCCAGGATGAGGTCCCGCAGGTCGTCGGCGTCCTCGATCCCCTCGATCTCCTCGCGCTCGACCAGCGCGGTGCCGTCGACGCTGTCGCGGGTGGCCCGGTCGACGACGTACAGCGACCGGGTCCGGGTGACCTCGCCGACCGAGGACATGATCCGGGCGCGCTTCTCGGCGGTGCGGTTGAAGTCGGAGTGGCCCGTCAGCACCGCGTCCTCGTTCCGGTCGCTGTCCTCGCTGACCGCCTTGAACGGCGCCCGCGACGTGGGGTGGACGTCGAAGCCGACCCGGGTGAGCGCGAAGATGACGGGCTCGTCGTCGGGGTCGGCCGCCGGGTCCTCGGGGGTGGGTTCGCCGTCGCGGACCTCGTCGGCCCCCTCGAGCACCTCGACGGGCGAGGTGAGCGGCCGCTCGAACACCTCCTCCAAGCGGGCGGCCACCTCGACGCTGGCGTTCATGCCGTCCTCGTACTTCGAGACGGTGCGCCTGGAGACGCCGAGTTCGTTCGCGAGTCGGCCGAGCGACCAGTCCCGCTCCTCGCGGGCGTCCTCGAGGATCTCCGCGTCGATGTTGACGTAGAGGCCACCGGGAGCGGCGTAGATGAGCGGCGGGACCTCCTCGATGAAGAGGTCCATCGCGGTGTCGGGCGCGATGACCGGCACGCCGTGCCGGAAGTAGACCACGCCCGGTTTGAGGTCCTCGTCGCGGGTCCGCAGACCGACGACCATCGGCGTCGCGCCGAGGTAGGTGCCGAGGCGGCGCATCTCCGCGCCGGTCGCGCCGTCGAACGCGTCGACGTTGGCGAGTATCTTCAGCAGCAGGACGTCCTTCCCCCGGCGGGCGGCGACGTCGAAGCTCTTCGGGCGGATCGCACACCGGTCGCTGACCGAGAACCCCGCGTCCTCAAGCATCGCGGTGACGTTTCCGACCAGTGCCGACCGGGACATAAGGGTACATAGTCCCTTCCCGACGTATATGTGTTTCCCTCGCGAGAGACGCCGCAGTCGGGCGATTCCGTTTTTCAGCGGCGATACGTTGATATAGGGGGACCCGGACCGCAACCGGGTTAGGCGGCCGCGTCGAACCGGCCGCCGTGACCGTCGTCGGGCTCGACGACACGGACTCCCGCGAACGGGGGATGTGTACGACGTACGTGGCCGCCCGCCTCGCCGAGCGGCTGCGGCGCGAGGGACACGTAGAACGGCTCTGTCTCGTCCGGTTGAACCCCGCCGTGCCGTACAAGACCCGCGGGAACGCCGCGCTCGCGGTCCACACCGACGTCCGTGTGGAACGGGCGTTCGACCTCGCGAAGGGAGCGGTCGCGGATGCTGCCGAGACCGACGACCCCGACACGAACCCGGGGGTGGTGGTCGCGCCCGGGGACCCCCTCGACACGCCCGACGCCGTCGCCGCGTTCTCCCGGCGGGCCGTCCGCGAGGAGGTCGATCCCGCGGAGGCCCGCGCGCTCGCCGACGAGAGCGGCTACCGCCGCGAGGGCTGGAAGCTCGGCCGGGGGATCGTGGGCGCGCTCGCGGCCGTGGGGGCGTGGCGAGCGTGGCACGGGGACGACGAGTTCGACGGCCCGACCTACGAGGTCATCGCCTACCGCGAACCGGAGCGATGGGGCACCCCCCGAGAGGTGGACCGCGACTCCGTGTTCGCGGCCGCCGGGGCCGAGTACCCGACCGTCTGGGACACCGTCGACCGGGTGGAGGGCGAGGCGGTCTGTGTCCCGC
Organism: Halobacteriales archaeon; assembly: GCA_041642135.1. Taxonomy (GTDB): domain Archaea; phylum Halobacteriota; class Halobacteria; order Halobacteriales; family Haloarculaceae; genus Salinirubellus. Next base: position 11,651 of record JBEPXB010000013.1, read on the forward strand.
ACACGCCGGGACCGGTGCTCTACGGGATCCGGGGTGACGACCCGGCGGCCTGTCGACGGGTCAGCGAAGCCATCGAGAGCGAACCGGTCGAGCGCCGGGAGACGTTCACCACCAACCAGGGGACCGACGCGCACCTGCGAGACGGCACCGTCCGGACCGTCGAGGAGGCACGCGCCTACCGCCTCGACGGGGTCGTCGACTCGGCCCCCGAGACGCGGCGGGGCGGCCACGTCTTCTTCGACCTCGCGGACGGGGGGGCGCGCCTCCGGTGTGCCGCGTTCGAGCCCACCAAGCGGTTCCGGGACCGCGTTCGCGCGCTCCGTGTCGGCGACCGATTGACGGTCTGCGGCGAGGTCTCGGAGGGGACGCTCAAACTCGAGAAGTTCGCCGTCCGCGAACCCGTGACCACGGAGCGGGTGACCCCCACCTGTCCCGACTGCGGCCGGCGGATGTCCTCCGCGGGACGGGACCAGGGCTACCGGTGCCGGGACTGCGGGACGGGCGCGGACGGGAAGGTCGACCGGCCGGTCGAACGCGACATAGAGGAGGGGTGGTACGAGGTGCCGCCGGTCGCCCGCCGACACGTCGCCAAGCCCCTCGTCCGCGGCGGGTTCGACGCGCCGACCCATCCCGAGCGCTGAGTTTCAAAGGCCCGCTTGACCCTCCACGAGGCTTATTCCGGGCGAGTCGGGAACATACGGACGTGCCCTCCAGACGCGACCTCCTGGCGACGCTGGCGGCGGTCGGGTTCGCGGGATGTACCGGCGACCCCGGAACCGGCGAGACGTCATCGCGGACCCCCGGTCGGACGCCGACCGGGACGCCCCGGACTGGCGCCCCCACGACGACGGACGTACCGACCGAGAGCCCGGAGGCGAACCCCTCGGACACCCCCGCAGAACCATCCGGGCCGGCGGTCCGCTGGACCCGCGACCTCGGCGGGTCGGTCCGGCACCGGCCGACCGTCCACGGCGGGACGCTCTACGTCGCCGGCGGGACGAACGCGAACGCCCCGCCCGAGGACCGCGAGCACCTCCGGCCGAACGCCGGCGAGAACGTCTACGCGCTCTCGCTCGCCGGCGAGGAGCGCTGGCGTCACGAGGCCCGTGCGGGCGTCGCCGGGCGACCGCGGGTCGTCGCGGACGGTGTCCACGCTGTCGGACCAGACGGCGAGCGCCGTTGGGTCCGGTCGGTCGGCGAACACGTCGTGGACCTCCACGCGAACGAGGCGGGCGTGGTCGCCGTCCGGCGCGGGACCGAGGGCCAGCCCCACGGCCTGACGGCGCTGTCGCACGACGGGGCCGAGCGGTGGTCGTTCGCCCACCCCGCTGACCTCACCCGGGCGGCCGTCGTCGGTCACGAGGCGTACGTCGGCACGGGAAGCGGGTTCGTCGTCGCCCTCGGCTGACGGGGGCGTTCCACACCACTTACGAGCGGTCCCCGCTCAGAGCCGGGCATGACCACCGGAACCGACGACACCGGCGGGGCCGACGACGAACTCATCGCGGCGCTGCGGGCCGCCGAGGCGGTGAAGTTCGGCGAGTTCGAACTCTCCTCGGGCGGCACGTCGAACTACTACGTGGACAAGTACCTCTTCGAGACGGACCCGGCGTGTCTGCGGCTGATCGCCGAGCGGTTCGCCGAGCGGGTCGGGGGCGCCAAGCTCGCGGGGGTGGCCCTGGGTGCGGTGCCGCTGGTCGCGGCGACGAGCATGGTGGGGGAGAACGAGTACGTCATCGTTCGGAAGGCGGCAAAGGAGTACGGCACGGGCAACCGCATCGAGGGCCGGTTCGAGACGGGCGAGGGGCTCGTCGTCCTCGAGGACATCGCGACCACGGGCGGGTCGGCGCTCGACGCCGTCGAGGCGCTCCGCGAGGCCGGCGCGGTCGTCGAGCGGGTGCTCGTCGTCGTCGACCGCGAGGAGGGCGCCCGCGAGAACCTCGCCGACGCGGGCGTGGAACTGGAGGCGCTCGTCACCGCCTCGGAGCTGCTGGCCGACGCCGACGCGGACCCGGGAGCCTGAGCGCGCGCCACCGGGCGCCGAACCGCCGATCCACCCACGTTCGTGTACAGTTCTCGGCAACGGTAGACCGAAATAATCATACTCGTGGGCTAACCCACGCACGGGCATGAACCGCGCGGAGAAGGCGGTGCTCCAGTTGCGGGCCGTCCGGGTACTGCGGACGCGCAAGCGGACCCGCACGTACGACCAGCTGGCCGCCGAGACGGGCCTGCCCGCGGGTGATTTAAATCGCTACGTCAACGGCCACGTCCTCCCGGGGGTCGAGCGGGCGCGAGAGGTCGTGGCGGGCGTCGGCCGGACGCTCATAGAGGAGGAGCTCGCGGCCCGCATCGAGACCGACGCCGAGGGGTACGTCGACAACACCCGGATCGTGTTCGACCAGTCGCTGCTCGACCTGGTGCCACCGGTCGCCGCGGAGGCGTTCGGCTTCGAGCAGCCGGACGTGGTGCTGACGGCGGCGACCGACGGCATCACGCTGGCGGCGGCGATGGCGAGCCACTTCGACGCGTCCGTCGCCTACGCGAAGAAGACCCGCGAGACGGCCGTCGAGGAGTTCATCGAGTCCCGGGGACGGCTCCAGTCCGGCATCGAACTCACCTACTACCTCCCGGCACACGCGGTGGCGCCCGGCGACTCGGTGCTCGTGGTCGACGACCTCATCCGGTCGGGCGAGACCCAGGAACTGCTGCTCGACATCGCCGAGCGGGCCGGCGCGGACGTGACCGGCGTGTTCGCGCTCATCCGCGTCGGCGAGGAGGGGATGGACCGGGCCCGCGAGCGCGTCGACGCCCCCGTCGCCGCGCTGACCGCGCTCGACTGATACGGTCGTGCGTGACGGTTTACCGCCGATCACCCGGACGGGGTCAGTGATCGGTGGTAGAGGACTACGTACGACCGTATGAGCGGGTTTCGACCGGCCGGGAGCGGTCGAGAGAGTCCGGACGTCCACTCGGCGTACTCCCGGTCCCTGTCCGGTCGGGCGTGCCGGAGAGCGGGCGCGTGTTCGGCGACCCGCCCGGCCCGAGACGACGAACGGCATCTGGTCTCAGGCTGGTTCGATGTTCTGGTTCACGCGGAACAGGTTCTCGGGGTCCCACTCGCCCTTGATCTCGCGGAGCCGCTCGTACCGCTCCCCGTAGGCGTCCCGGATCCGGTCGTCGTCCCGGTCGAGCAGGTTCACGTACACGCCGTCGGCAGCGTACGGCTCCAGGGCCTCGTGGAACTCGCGTGCCCAGGCGACGAGCTCGTCGTCCCGTGCCGGGTCCTCCCACTGCATCCCGATCGTCAACGAGACCGCCTTGTCCCGGTGGGGGAACGCGGTCGCGTCGGGGGTGGCCCGACTGATCGCTCCGCTCAGCCACCCGTCGGTGAACACCGACATGAACGGGGCCGCCGAGTCACAGTACTCGACGATCGTCCCGATCGCTTCGTCCGTGAGCTCGTCGAAGAAGTGTGACTTCCAGTAGTATCGGAACCCCTCGGCCCATCGCTCGTCGAACATCTGTTGCAGTGCCACGTAGGGCATCGGTTCGATAGCGTCGGCGATGGGGTCCCCGAACTCGCGGAGCGGTCGGAGCGCCTCCCGCCCGGCGTCGATGTCACCCACGTAGGTCGGGAGCAGGATGAAGATGCTCTCCTCGTGGAGCGGTTCGGGAAGCCCCAGTTCGGCGGAACCTTTCGAGAAGGCGGCGTAGCACTGGATCTCGTCGGGGGCGTCGGCCATG
>JBEPXB010000014.1:0-15126 GCA_041642135.1 Halobacteriales archaeon
GCGCGGGCCTCCTCGGCCTCGAACCACTCCTCGGAGGAAGGGGGGATCCCCGCCTGGGCGCCGTAGGTCGCCCGTGCCGGGTCGATGACGTGCAGGACGGTGATCCGGGCGTCGGCGTGTTCCGCGAAAGCGTGCTCTAAGGCGTCCTGTGACTGGTCGGACCCGTCCATCGGCAGGAGTACGTGGTCGGCCATGTACGGACGTTCCCCGGCGGCGCACTAAACCCTACTCCCCCGCTCCCACCCGGCGGGAACGAGCGACGGGTGACGGGAGCGGCGAGCCCCCGTCGCAACCCCGTGTTGCGGGGAGCGGCCCACGCGTTCGGGATCAAGCCCCCACCGATGGTCGCCGGGACCCGTCACCGTCGACACTCTCAAGCCCCGTCCTTCCGACCCGCCGGCATGGGAGCCGACGACGGCGATGCGGTCGCGATGGCACGCGAACTCGCCGACGGGATCGCGTCGCGCGCCGCCGAGGCCGACCGCGAGGGCCGCCTCCCCCGGGAGGACGTGCGGGCACTCGCCGAGAGCGGCTACCTCGGGCTCGCGGTCCCCCGGGAGTACGGCGGTCGGGGAGCCTCGATGCGCGAGGCCGTCGAGGCGCACCTCGAACTCTCGAAGGCGAGCGCCTCGACCGGCCTCGTGGCCGCGATGAACCTCCACCTGGTCGGGACCGAGCGGGAGTACGAGGTGTGGTCCGAGGAACACCGCGAGCGGCTGTTCCGGGCCGCCGCGGACGGTGCGCTCCTCAACTCCGTCGCCAGCGAGCCCGCGCTCGGGAGCCCCTCCCACGGGCAGGCCTACGAGACGACCGCCGAGCCGCTCGGCGACGAGGGGTTACGAATCGACGGCCACAAGACGTGGATCACCGGCGGGCGGCACCTCACCCACCTGCTGGTGAAGCTCGACCTCGGGGGCGAGCCGGCAGGGGTCCTCGTCGAGGGCGACAGGGACGGACTCCGGTGGGAGGGGACGTGGGGGGACGCGCTGAGCCTGCGGGCGAGCGACAGCCACGACCTCCACCTCGACGGGGTCGTCGTCCCCGAGGGGAACGTGATGGTTCGCGGGGACGGCCCCGACACCGACCGCGGCTGGTTCCTCGCACTGATCGGCGCCACCTACCTCGGGACGGCGCTCGCGGCCCGGAACGCCCTCGTCGAGTACGCGAACGATCGGGTGCCGACGGCACTCGACGAGCCGATCGCCACCCTCTCGAAGGTCCGGCGGCAGGTCGGCGACCTCGACACCCGGCTGCGGGCCGCGGAGGCGTTCCTCCTCTCGGCAGCGGCCGACTGGCCGGGTGACCCGGAGCGGAATCGCGAGTACGAGCCGCGGATCGTCGCGGCCAAGGAGTTCGCGACGACGACCGCCATCGAGGCCGCGGGCGAGACCCTCCGGATCGCCGGCGGCGCGGGCATCACCCCGTCGCTCCCCTTCGAGCGGTACTTCCGGGACGTCCAGGCCGGCCCGATGCACCCCCCGTCGGGCGAGGAGGCGCTGGAGCAGGTCGGTCGCGACGCGCTCGACCGCGAGGAGTAGACGGAGCGGGTCACTCCCGCTGCCCCTGTCATACGGTCGTGCGTACCGATGTACCGGCGATCACCCGGCCGGGGTCGGTTAGCGCCGGTAAAAGACGACGCACGACCGTATCAGTCCCGGCCGTGCCTGGTGAGACACCGCGGGAGCCCCACCAGCTCCACGGGATCGGAGTTGTCCGGCGAGTAGACCACCATCTGTCCCTTCTCCATGTACGGCACCTTCCCCTCGAGGTTCGAGGGGATGTTGACGGCCTTGATGGCGTCCTCGTCGCCGAGGTTGAGGACGACCGTCGTGTTGACCTGCTTGAAGATCGGGTCGGCGATGTCCTGGGGGTCCTGCGTGACGAGGAAGAGTCCCAGACGTTCCTTGCGCCCCTGTTTCGCCGCCTCCGAGAACTTCCCGATGACCTGCCTCGCCTGCACGCTATCGGCGTCGGTGAGGAAGTTGTGCGCCTCGTCCATCCCGAGCACCACGGGGGTCTCCTTGATCCGGTCGTAGGTCGGGTCGTTCGAGAGTTTCTGATCCACGAGCAGCGACGCGACGGCGAGCACGACCGTCGTCGCCGCCCGCGAGTCGTTGATGTGGTAGGTCGGGACGACCGTCAGCCCGCCCGGCCGAACCAGTCGCGAGACCTGCTCGGTGATGGGGCGGGCGTCCCGGTCGAAGACGTTGCCGAACCCGCGGACCCGGCGCTTGATGGCGTCGAACGTCGCCTCGTGGACCACGCCCGCCTCGTCGAGTTCCTCCCGGAGTCCCGGGTCGTCGAGGTAGGAGAGGAACTGCTGGTAGGTGCCGCCGTCGCCGTGGCTCCGGAAGAACCGGTGGAGCAGTTCCCGGAGGCCGGCGTACTGGTTGTCGTTCAGCCCGCCGCCCGCGACCAGCCACATGTTCTCCCGGACCATCGAGAACGGGACGGTGAACTCCACCTGCTCGGCGCGGTGGTGGTCCGCGGCGTACGTCGCCGAGCCGACCTTCGGGACGAACGCCACGGTGTCCCCGTGTCCGCCGTGGGCGACCCCCTCGGCCTCGCACCGGCGGGCGAACTCGGAACCCAGTTCGGGGTTGTCGTCGTGCATCTGGGCGTACTCGTCCTGCGGGTCGAACTGGACCACGGCGGGCCGTACGGTTCGGCCGTCTTCGACCGGGTAGTCCCGCTCCTCGGCGAGGTACTGCCGGAGTACGTTCTTCGCGGCGTGGGTCTTCCCGGAGCCGGTGCCGCCCGCGACGAGCGTGTGACGGAAGACGAGGGGGTCGCCCGAACCGTAGTCGTCCTTCAGCCGGTAGTCGATGGTCGGCGGCTCGGCGGCGGTCCGGACCTTCTCACCGCCGACCGCGAGATGGCCGAGGAACACCCCGTCGTCGGGGATCTTCAGTCCGGTCTTGATCTCGCCGGCGTCGGTCGCCTGCCGGACGACCGTCTCCGGTTTCGGGACTCGGTCGGTCATCCGCCGTTTGAGGTCGTCCCCGTCCCTGTAGAGGACCGCCACGGGTTCGAGCGAGGCCATGAACTTGTAGTCCTGCTCGTCGACCTCGCCGCGGCGCATCGCCCGCCGGGCGTGGATCTCCGTGGCGTCGTCGGCCTCGAACTCCTGGGCGTACTCGAGCGCGACGATGCGACAGAACAGCCGCTCCCCATCGGGATAGTCCCCCACGAGGTACGACCCCACCCGGACCGCCGAGCGGTTCCCGACGGTGATGTACGCCCGAAGGCGGGTGTCCTCGGGGTCCTCGCTCACGACGAGCCCCTCGCGGGCCGAGAGGGTCCCGATGCCGACGTCCCGGCCGACCGGCGTCACCTCCGCAGTCTCGAACGCCTCGTCCGCCGCGGGGTCGGCCGTCTCCTCGTCCCCTCGGGACGCCTCCGACGCGGCCGCGTCGGCGTCGGGGATGGCCTCGGCATCGGGGGCGGCCTCGGCTTCCGGAGCCGCCTCGGCGTCGCCGTCCCCGTCGGGGTCGAAGTTCTCGAAGTCCCCAAGGTCGGTCATACCGGTACCGTGCGGCCCCGGCACAAAAGTCCGTTCACCGCGTGGCGGAAGTGAACGGTCCCGGCCTCCCGCACCGGGAGCCGAAGCGCCGCGCTCGGCGCCCGGGAGCCCTCGCCCCGGTACCGGGCCCCTATCGGTCGGAACGGTCGGTACCACGGCTCCCGGTGCGTTTATACACGCCCCGACACCTCGTACACCCATGCCAGGGAGACCGCTCGACGTCCTCGAGGAGACGCTCGGCGACCGCGTGACCGTCCAGCTCAAGGGCGGCGAGGTCTACACCGGGGAGCTCGCGGGCTACGACCAGCACATGAACCTCGTCGTCGAGGACGGGGACAACACAACGATTATACGCGGCGATAACGTCGTCTCGATACAACCATGACCGGGGCAGGAACTCCGTCGCAGGGGAAGAAGAACAAGACGACACACGTCAAGTGCCGACGCTGTGGCGAGAAGTCCTATCACTCGAGGAAGAAGGTCTGTGCGAGCTGCGGGTTCGGGAAGTCGGCCAAGCGGCGCCAGTACGCGTGGCAGTCGAAGGCCGGCGACAACTGATCCCGGTTCTCCGAACGGTTCGACCCCACGGATAGGGCGCCCGAGTACGCGTGATCGAGCTGCTCGACCACCCGGTCCCCGAGCCCGCCGGGCACTACGGCGGCCGCGTCAGACGATATGCACGAACGTGGATATACACGGCCGTGTATATCTACCCCTGGGCACGATCACGAACGTTTTTGCCGTCCGCCCCGCCACTTCGGGTGATGACCGTCTCCGGTCCGCGGGAGAAGTGCGGCGTCGTCGGCGTCTCGCTCGGCGACCGTGCCGCGGCACGGCCGCTGTACTACGCGCTCTACGCACTGCAACACCGCGGGCAGGAGTCGGCGGGGATCGTCACCCACGACGGCTTCCAGCAGCACTCTCACGTCGAGATGGGCCTCGTCGGCGACGCGTTCGACGAGACCGACCTCGCGGGCCTGAACGGCTCGGTCGGCATCGGTCACGTCCGCTATCCCACGGCCGGTTCGGTCGACTCCTCCTGTGCCCAGCCGTTCTCCGTCTCGTTCAAATCGGGTTCGCTCGGCCTCTCGCACAACGGCAACCTCGTCAACGCGGGGGAGATCCGCGACGAACTCGCCGCGCTCGGCCACGCGTTCACCAGCGACGGCGACACCGAAGTGATCGCCCACGACCTCGCCCGGAACCTCCTCGAGGAGGACCTCGTCCGCGCGGTCAAACACACGATGCGGCGTATCCACGGATCGTACTCCCTCACGATCATGCACGACGACACGGTGATGGGGGTGCGCGACCCGGAGGGGAACCGGCCGCTCTGCATCGGCGAACTCGACGACGGCTACATCCTCGCCTCGGAGTCGGCCGCCATCGACGTCCTCGACGGCGACCTCGTCCGCGATGTCCGCCCCGGCGAACTCGTCATCCTCCAGCCGGACGGGAGCGGGTTCGACGCCTACCAGCTGTTCGAGCGCGAGCACACCGCCCACTGCTTCTTCGAACACGTCTACTTCGCCCGTCCGGACTCGACGATGGACGGCCACCTCGTCTACGAGGTCCGACGAGAACTGGGTCGCCAGCTCTGGGCGGAGTCCGGCGTCGACTCCGACGTCGTGATGCCCGTCCCCGACTCCGGCCGGGCGTTCGCCTCGGGCTACGCGGAAGCGGCCCAGGAGGAGGACGCCGGCGTGGAGTTCGCGGAGGGCCTGATGAAGAACCGGTACGTCGGTCGGACGTTCATCATGCCGACCCAGGACGCCCGCGAACGCGCGGTGCGGCTGAAGCTCAACCCCATCTCCGACGTCGTCGAGGGCCGGACGGTGACGATCATCGACGACTCGATCGTCCGGGGGACCACTTCGACACAGCTCGTCCAGCTGATGCGCGACGTCGGCGCCGAAGAGGTCCACGTCCGCATCGGCGCCCCGCCCATCGTCGCCCCGTGCTACATGGGCATCGACATGGCCACCCGCGAGGAACTCATCGCCCCCGACCGGACGATCGAGGAGATCCGGGACGAGGTCGGGGCGGACTCGCTCGCGTACCTCTCGATCGATGCCGTCGCCGACGCGCTCTCCGCCTCGCGCGCGGACCTCTGTCTCGGGTGTGTCACCGGCGAGTACCCCTACGACATCGAGGGCGAGACGACCGACCGCGACGTGGAGCGACCGGTCATCGACGGCGGGGCCGAGGCCGCACCCGGCGACGACTAGCCCGGTCGCTCGCGCCGACGGTACCGGAGACTGCTCCCTCGGACCGATTCAACCGTGCCGGCTCACGTGGTAGATGACCCCCCAGACGAAGCTGAGCGCGACCATCACCACCATCGCCCCGACGAGGTCCCGCGAGAACGCGGTCCCGGTGGCCCGCGTCAGTAGAGTGCCGACCGCCGTCGCCGCATCGGCGAGCGGCGGCGTGTGGTTCCAGACGTACTTCGAGAGGATAGTCCCCACGACCATGCTCGCGAGCGCAGCGAACGCGTGTGAGCCCCCCGTCTTGGCTGGCATACGTCACAGTAACGCACGGCCCACCGTAAATATCACTGATCCTGATAGATTCCCGGGGCTCGCTCGGAACGGTGGACCGCGCTCAGTATATCACGTACAGCATCGCGTAGACGACGTTCCCGAGGACGAACGAGACGAGCCAGAGCGAGGCGGCGACGCGGCCGACGCGGCGGTGTCGCGTCCCGAGCACCTCCGATATCGGTCGGGTGAGCCCCAGCAGGAGGACGTAGTAGAGCAGCGGGACGCAGACGACGGCCAGGACGATGTGGATCGCCAGCACGGGGAGGTAGACGAACCGGTAGACGGTCTCCGGGCCGGGGAACGGCGCCGGGCCCTGGATCGAGACCTTGTAGAGGTAGAGCGCGAGGAAGACGGCGAACAGCGCGACGGAGGCGAGCATCAGCGCCCGGTGGCGCCGATAGTCGCCGCGACGCGCCGAGAGGACGCCCGCGACGATGGTGACGATGGCGACGGTGCTCACGACGGCGTTGACGTGCGGGATCGCGGCGAGCAGCGACGCCGGCGCGGGGAGCGCTTCCGTCGGAATGACCCGGAGCGCGGCCCCGAAGACGAGCGCGAGCGAGGCCACCGACAGCACCCCTGTCAGCGCCGGGACGTGTTCGCGTGCCCACGACTGCATGTGCTCTCGCGTAGGGGCTCCGGGGGCTTGAATCGTCCCCGACAGAACCTCACACGGGTCGGAGAACTCCGTCGTTCGCCGGCGCCCCACGGGATAAGCGTCTCCACTACACGGTTCGCTTCGGTAGGATTTTGCGTGGGTGCCGTCCCATAGGGACGCCACCCGCACTGCGACGCCGATGAACGGCGTCGAACCAGTGCGTGGGACCGGATTTGAACCGGCGGACCTCTACAGGACAGCGCCCTCAACGCTGCGCCGTTGGCCTGGCTTGGCTACCCACGCACCCTGTGTCTTGGTGCATACATCCGTTCCCGGGATGGATTATTAGGGCTTTCGTTACGCTCGTGCCTCGGCGCGACACGTTTTCCCTCCCTCGCGTCGCGCATCGTCGCCCGATCCGTACGGTCGTGCGTCGTCTTTGACCGGCGCTAACCGACCCCGTCCGGGTGATCGCCGGTACAGCGTTACGCACGACCGTATCAGACCGGCTCGAACAGCGGGCCGGGGTCGCCCCCTTCGCCGGAGACGTAGCCGGCCAGCCGGAGTTCGTCGCCGATCCCGACGGCTTCGCCCTCGATGCGGCCCATCACGCGGGCCTCACCCACTTGGACGATGGCGACCTGATAACCGCGTTCCTCGACGCCCTCGGGCGGCACCATCACCGTCGTCTCCGTGTAGACCTCGCCGGTCGTCGGGAGTTCGACGGTCTCCACCGACCGCGAGCCACACTGTGCGCAGGCGGCCTTCGGCGCCCCGGCGACGTGACCGCAGTCGGGACAGGCCTGACCGAGCAGCCGACCCGACCGGAGCGCCTCGCTCCACGTCCGGTGGGTGAGTTCGGGGAGGTCCGACTTCGAGTCCGACTCGGGATCCGACCCCGACCCCGCCCCGGTATCGGCGTCCGAGTCGGCGTCGGTGGTCCCCTCCGCACCCGCTTCGGACTCCTCCACCGGCTCGTCGGTCCCGCTCATGCGCGGGCCTCCATCACGCTGACGACGGTTGTGGCGGCGTCCCCGCCGAGGTTGTGCGCGACGCCCGTCTCCGGTCCCGAAAGCTGGTGGGCGCCCGCGTCGCCGCGGAGCTGTTCGGTCAGTTCGACGATCTGGCCCGTGCCGGTCGCGCCGATGGGGTGGCCCTTCGCCTTCAGTCCGCCCGAGGCGTTGATCGGGATCTCGCCGTCGCGGGCCGTCCGACCCTCGGCGGCGGCGAACCCGCCCTCGCCGTCGGGGACGAGCCCGAGCGCCTCGCTCGCGAGCACCTCCGCGCCGGTGAAGCAGTCGTGGACCTCCGCGAAGTCCACGTCGTCCGCCTCGATGCTGGCCTGCTCGTAGGCCTCGTTCGCGGCGTCGCGGGCCGCCTGCGTGACGTGTGGCGTCTCCTTGTCGCCGATGGGGACGACGTCCGTCGCGTGTCCGATCCCGGCGACGTCCACGGGCGCGTCGAAGGAGTCGGCGTAGTCCTCGGAGACGAGCACGACCGCGCTCGCGCCGTCCGAGAACGGACAGCAGTCCATGAGCCGGAACGGGTCGGCGACGACGGGCCCCTCCATCGCCTCCTCGACGGTGACCTCCTTCCCGAAGTGGGCCTTCGGGTTCCGGGTGCCGTTCGCGTGGTTCTTCACCGCGACGTGTGCGAGGTGCTCCTCGGTCGTGCCGTACTCGTGCATGTGCCGCTTGGTGAACAGCGCGAACACCCCCGGGAACGTGATGCCCGTCGGCTGCTCGTACTGGCGGTGGGAGGCCGACCCGAAGATGCGGGTCATCTCGGGGGTATCGAGACCCGTCTCGGGCGTACACCGCTCGACGCCGCCCGCGAGCACCACGTCGTGTCGGCCCGACTCGACCGCCTCGACGGCGTTCTTGAACGCGTTCGCCGACGTCGCACACGCGTCCTCGTAGCGCTGGGCCGGGATCCCGGCCATCCCGACGTGTGAGGCGACCTTCGGCGCGAGGTGGGTGTCGTTCTCGGTCTGGCCGCCCATCGCGTTGCCGAAGTAGAGTGAATCGATCTCCGTAGGGTGGACCCCGGCGTCGTCGAGCGCGTCGAACGCGGCCTCCCCGAACAGCTCCGACAGCGGCTCCTCGTGGACGCCGAACGTCGTCATGCCGGCACCCACCACGCTTGCCCGTGTCATGCGATGGCGGAGCGGGGGAACACGTAAGAGTGACCCGATCCGGTGCGGGCGGCGCGGTCGGGGGACGTCCGCACCGCCGCGCGGTCACCGTCGGCGCGAATCGTCCCGGGTCGTCTCGCCCGACCCCGGGATGACGAACCACGTCACCAGCACGCCGAAGACGACCCCGAGCAGCGTCACCAGCGCCGTGGCCGCGAGCGAGACGTCGCCCTGGAGCGTGATCAGGCCGGCCGAGGCCCCGATGATCAGCGAGAAGGCGACCTTCACGCGGAACGCGAGCGAGTCGCGCTCGGCCGAGGGGATCGGCCCGACCATCAGCTCCGGCGCCCCCGGACGCTCACGGAGACGTGCATCCCGGCGAACCGCCACCGACCGGGACCCGGATCCGCCTCCTCGTCGACCTCCACCTCGTCGAGCCGCACCATCGGCCCCGACCATCGGGTGTCGAACTCGTAGCGAACCCCGGCGTCCGTGTCGTTCCACCCCATGAAGACGTCGTCGCTGAACCACCCCGCGTCGTCGCGCTCTTCGACCAGCAGCCGCGATGAGGTCAACTCCCAGCCCGTCGTGGTCGCGGTCTGCTCGCGCAGTCCCTCGGCCACCGCCTCGTAGCCCGTCAGTCGCTCGCCGACGCCGAACTTCACCGTCCGGTCCGATTCGAGGAAGTACGGGTGGAGCGGGTCGCCCCCCCGGAGCGCCTCGTAGTAGTCGCGGACGGTCGTTTCCGCGTCCATACGGGTCGGTCGGCGCGGGGTGACTTACCGCTACTGGATGGGGGTGGGAGAGATGTCTCGTCGCCTATCGGGGCCTCCTCGTCGCGTCGACGACCGACAGGTCGCCGTCGACTGTCAGCGTGAGTGCCTCCCCGTCGTCGGTGAAGGTGAACCGCGCCTCGAACGGCTCGGCCGAGACCACCTCCTCCTCGTAGTCCATGTGGATCCGGTCGACCTCGTAGATCCCGTCGCCGGAGGGGGCGATGGGGTCGAGGTCGTGGTCGAGCAGGAACGACAGCAGTTCGGTGTTCGCCACGAGTCCGAGGACGAACGGCCCCCGTAGGTCGTTGATGCAGTTCGTACACGTCGCGTGGAACTCGACCGCGTGCCGGCTGTCACACCGACTACAGATGCCGTCGTCGGGGTCGTGGTCCTCGCAGACCTCGACCGACTCCTCGAGCGGCGCCGAGCACCGCGAGCAGATGCCGCTCGCCTCCGTCAGGAGCTCGATGTTCGTCCACGTCCAGGCGGCCTCGAAGGCCTCCGCTATCGTCCGGTTCGCGACCCCCGCCGACGGGAGCGGGAGGGCGCCGAGGTAGCCGTCGTCCCGCGGGACGAACTGCCCGCTCTCGTCGGTGGGCACGCCGCTCTTCCCGGCGCACCCGGTGCAGTACTTCACCACACGGTCGGTCCGGAAGCTCACCTCGACCGGCGAGCCGCAGTAGTGACACGGGTGGTCGATCCGCGTCGGCTCCACGACGGGCGCCTCGGTCACGGCCCCGGAGAGGATCGCCTCGACCACGCGCCGGCCCGCCTGGCGGAGCGCGTAGCCGTCCTCGCCCTTGCGGACGAAGTGTCCGACGACCCGCTCGAGGTGGTAGTTGAACTGCCCCGAGTCCTGCACGCCGACCCGTTCGCGCAGTTCCGAGAACGGGAGCGACCCGCCGGCCTCGCCGAGCGCCTGCAGGATCTCCATGCGCGTCTCGTTACCGATCACCCCGAACGCCTCGTCGGGCGACAGCGCCGACGTTTCGGGAGTCTCCCCCTCCTCGGACATGTCCCGGCCTACGGCGAGCCTCGACCTAAACCCACGTCCTGCGCGACCGGTAGTGTTCGGTTAGAGGGGCACGACCCGATGTTCTGGGTCGAGAGCCACTCCTCGAACGTCAACACGCGGCCCGTCCGGGTGGGAGGACGGACCGACGCGGCGAGTGCCGGGGCCGGTCACATGAACCCGCGGTCGACCTCGTCGGCCTCCACGAGGTCGTCGAGTTCGGCGTTCAGCAGTTCCTCGGCCTCCTCGAACGTGTCCGAGAGCTCGTCGAGCCCCTCCGGGCGGCCCGTCATGTCGTACTCCATCGGGCCGAACGCCGGCGAGTCCATCGCGTCCATCACGTCCTCGAAGAGGGCGTCGCCGGTCGTCGGCGCGTCCGCGTGCGTCCGGATCACTTCCTCGAGCCGCCTCGCCGTCTGCTCGGCCTCGGACTCGTCCTCGACCGGTCGCTGGACGCCGAACCGGCCCGCCGACTCGTCGGGGAACAGCGGGTCGAGGTCGTCGTCGATCCGGCGGGCCACCTCGGCGCCGACGCCCTTCACCTCGTAGGGGTTCTTGGCGTACGTCTTGAGCTGGAAGACGCCGACCGCCGGGTGGCCGAAGAAGAGGTCCTCGCCGAGCCCCCCTCGCCGGTCGCCGGCGACCGCCCGCCAGCCACCGGGTTCGGCCTTCGAATCGACGACGTCCTCCAGGATGTCCTGCCAGTCGCGTACGCGCATCGTCGGATGGTCGGGGCGGACGAGTCAAGAACGTGTCGACGGGTTTCCGACGGACGAGGGTCGGGGAGTCGCGTATCAGCCGTCGTCGGCGAGAGGCTGGCCCCGGGCGACCAGTTCGAGCGCCTCGACGGCCGTGTAGCCCGCGAATGCGGCGGCCAGCATCCCGAACGACTGGACGGCCGCCACCAGGGCCACCCCCGTCGCGCCGTAGACGAGCGGCGAGACGCCCGCGAGCGGTAGCGAGACGGTCGCCACGACGCTGGCACCGGTCGTGAAACGGGTCGGGCGCATTCGGACGACGGTGCTCCCGGCCCGGACAAAAGTCCGGTGTTGTCGGCAGTACGAACGAGCGCACCGACAGGCTCTTTCCGACGACGGCGAAGGGAGGGGTGTGAACGTCCGTGGCCCCGTCGTCGACCCCGGCGAGACGCGCACGGTCGACACGCGCAACGGCCGGACGGAACTCGCCGAGGTCCGGATGCGGCCCGAGCGCGGCGCCGCCGACCCCGTCCGGGTCACGCTCTGGGGGAAGTGGACCGAGACCGCCGAACTCCTCGAGCCCGGGATGGAGCTGCTGGTTACCGACGTCTCGACCGACGAGTTCCGCGGCGAGACCACCTACGCCACCACCGGCGACTCGTACGTCGTCGTCGAACCCGACTTCCTCGTCGACGTCACCGATATCCGGGCGTGGGTGCAGTGCCCGCGGATGTACTACCTCAACAAGCTCTCGGGGGTACCCCTCGAGTACCCGGTGATCAAGGGGACCATCGTCCACGAGGTGTTCGGCGACCTGCTCCGCGACCGCGAACTGGAGGAGAGCATCGACGAACGCGTGGCCGAGGCGGGGCTCGAACTCGGCCTGCTCGGCCGCGAACGGGGCGAGGTGGCCGACGAGGTGCGCCGGAACGCGGCGGCCATCGAGGGCTGGCTCCAGCAGGGCCGGCTCGGTGGCGGGGAGTCGTTCTCGCCCGAGGAGAGCGAGTGGCGCTCGGAGCTCACCCTCGTCTCCGAGCGGTTCGGGATCAAGGGCCGGGCGGACGCGGTGAGGCGAGGGATGCCCGTCGAGCTCAAGACGGGCAAGAACACGCGGCGCGACCCCCGCTTTCACGACAAGGTACAGGCGGCCTGCTACGCGCTCCTCCTGGGCGAGCGCGACGGCGAGCATCCCGACACGGGGACGCTCCTCTACACGAAGAACGCCGCACTGGACCGCTCGGAGGCCGACGGCGACCTCTCGCCGGCAAAGGAGTTCTCCGTCGGGGGCGGCTTCCTGAAGTACGTCGTCCGCCAGCGCAACGGCATCGCGGCGATGGAGTTCGACTCGTCGGTCCCCACCGGTTACGAGGCGGACGCCCGTTGCGAGTACTGCTTCGAGCGGGACACCTGCATGGTCGTCGCCGGCCGCCTGGACCAGGAGTCGAAGGCCGGGACGGTCGGCACGCCGGTTCCCGAGGCGGAACGCGAGTACTTCGAGCGGTTCTATCGGGCGATCGAGGAGGAGCGTCGAGAAGTCCACCGCGAGTACCACAAACTCTGGGAGCAGACCGCCGAGGAACGGGCCGACGACGACCGCGCGCTGATCGACCTCGAACCGGTCTCCCGCGAGCGCATCGAGGGGGGTCGCTGGCGACTCGTCGCGGAGAAGGACCCCGCGGCGGTCTCGAAGATACGGAAGGGCGACCTGGTCCTCGCCAGCGAGGGCCACCCCGTCCGGACGCGCTCGGAACTCGGGCGCGTGGAACGTCTGGACGACCGGATCGTCGTGACGACCGACGAGCCACTCGACCTCCGGCGGGTGGACGTCTACCCCTCGGAGTTCACCGTCGACAGGCAGCTCCAGGCGCTCCACGACGCGATACTCCGGGGGGACGAGGGTCGCAAGGACGTCCTCTTCGGTCGGCGCGACCCCGCGTTCGACTTCGACCGGGTCGCGGACACCTACATCGACAACAACGACTCGCAGAACGAGGCGGTCCGCCTGGCGCTCGCCGCCGAGGACCTCGCGCTGGTCCACGGACCGCCAGGGACCGGGAAGACCTACACGCTCGCGCGGGTCGTCCGCGAACTCGTCGACCGGGGCGAGCGCGTCCTCCTCTCGGCGTTCACGAATCGCGCCGTCGACAACGCGCTAGAGGCGCTCCGCGAGCAGGGGTTCGACGAGTTCGTCCGTGTCGGCTCCGAGACGGGCGTCCGCGAGGACACCCTGCCGTACCTGCTCGAGACGAGCGGCGATCCGGTCGAGCGGGCGAACGAGCTCCGCGAGGCCCCGGTCGTCGCCGCCACGACCGCCTCCTGCGGTTCGCGGGTCATGCGCGAGGCGGAGTTCGACGCCGCCGTCGTCGACGAGGCCGGCCAACTCACCGAACCCGGCACCTTCCTCGCGACCGACCTCGCCGACCGGTTCGTTCTGGTAGGTGATCACCAGCAGCTCCCGCCGGTCGTCCGCGCGGAAAACGAACTCCGGACTTCGCTGTTCGAGCGGCTCATCGAGCGCTACCCCGACGCCGGCGTGATGCTCGACCGCCAGTACCGGATGAACCAGCGGGTGCAGTGGTTCTCTTCGACGGAGTTCTACGATGGGGCGCTCCGGCCCGCCACCCCGGAGGTGGCCGGCCAGCGGCTCGCCGACCTCTCCGGCGTCTCGGTCGCGTCGCTCCCGGCGGACCTCCGGGACCCCGTTTCGTTCCGCGATCCCGGTGGCAGCCAGTCGGGCAACTCGAACCCGGTCGAAGCCGACGCGGTCGCCGGGGTCGTCCGAGCGTTCCTCGATGCGGGCGTCGACCCCGAGGACGTGGGCGTCATCGCCCCGTTCCGGGCACAGGTCGCCGAGATCAGTCGGCGAGTATCCGGGGTGACCGTCGACACCGTCGACCGGTTCCAGGGCTCGGCGAAGGAGGTGATCGTCGTCTCGTTCACCGCTACCGGCGAGGTCGACGGCCCGATATTCGAGGACCACCGCCGGATGAACGTGGCACTGACGCGGGCGAGGCGGTCACTCGTGGTCGTGGGCGACCGGGCCGCCCTCTCCTCGGACCCGTTCTACGAGCGGCTGCTCCGCTGGGCCGAGGCCTGAAGACCGGCGGGTCGCCGGTAGAACCCGGATCGGAACGCGCGGTCGGCGCTCGGCTCAGACGTCGTGCTGTGGGATCTCCGCCCAGCGGTCGAGCAGGTAGCCGAGCGAGAGGCCGTAGACCCAGTGGGAGACGAGCGAGACGACCACGAAGATCCCGACCGTGACCGCGCCGCCGCCCGGCCAGAACGCGAACAGGAAGCCGAACCAGTAGGCGGTCATGAAGCTCACCCCGCGGAGGTACCGCGGCGACTCGGGAGGGAGGAACCCGCCGATCACGAGGAACTGGACCGGGAGGAGCGTCGAACCCCCGAGGACGAAGATGGCGATGCCGAGCTCCAGGCTCGGCTGGAGCCCGAAGAACGACACGATCGACGAGAACGCGACGATCGGCTCCGTCCGGAAGAGACCGAGCGCGGCCGGCGCCCCGACCAGCAGCGGGAGCATCAGCACCATCCCGACCACGCCGCCGAGCATGGCCGTCCCGGCCAGGCGGACCGTAATGGGGAGCTGTGCCGCCGGGCTCTCGGCTTCCTCGCCCGCCAGCGCCTCGTTCTCCGCGAGTTCGCCGCTCATGGCTTGCCCCACGTTGACACCCACCGCTTATGACTGTTGTGCCAATTCGTGTCAATCACGGTCGATCGTCGGCGTCCGTTCTGTCGTCACGCCCCTCAGTCCGTCACGACTGTTCTGTCGTCACGCCCCTCAGTCCGTCCCGGCGAGCGCGACCCCGCCGTCGCCGTCCTCG
>JBEPXB010000015.1:0-14443 GCA_041642135.1 Halobacteriales archaeon
AGCAGGAACGCCGCCTCGAACGAGACCAGGTCCGAGACCACACCACCCACCACGAGCCCCGTCGGAAAGCCGAGCGACTGTCCGCCGCGCATGTAGCCCAGCCACCGGCCCCGGTTCCCCTCGGTCGTGACACTCGTGACGGTCGTGAACGCGCCGATGAAGACGAACGCGCTGCCGACCCCCCAGGCCATCCGGGCGACGAGGAACACCGCCGCGGCGTTCGAGACGGCACCGATACCCGGCGCGACGACGAACGTCCCCGCCGGGACGTGGAGCCCGAGGACGTACCCGAACGGGGCGAGCCCCTGGACGAACAGGCCGGCGATCATCGGCCGCCTGGCGCCGATACTGTCGACGATGGTCCCGGCGGGGGCGTTCATCGGGAGGCGGGAGAACCGGTTGGCCGACAGGATGATCCCGAGCATCACCGCGCTGATCCCGAGCAGGTCGTCCAGCAGCGGGAGCGTCGGGAAGGCGACCCCCGTCGCGACCCCGCCGAAGAACACCCCGGCGATGACCGCGAGCGCCACGGTCCGGACCTCCCCCTCGGAGTACTCCCGGCCCGTCGACTCGCCGTCCGTCGACCCCTCGTCTACCGACTCACCGTCCACGGCTACCGCGACACCTCGCTTCGACCCCCGCGTACCGATCCCCTGGGGCCCCACGGCCCGGGCGTCGCGCCGTCCGCGTCACCGGCGGCTGGACCGGTTCTCGACCGCCCGGGCGGGGACCACCGTGTCATGGTCCCGGGTTCCTCCCCTCCGTCCAAGTAGCTTCCGAACAGGCTGCGTGATTTACAGCGCCGTTCGAGGTGGGCTTTCGGGATCGTAGCGGTCGGGGGCTTTCGAGGTTCCCAGAGACCTCACTGAAGACGGCAATGTGAATACCTCGAAAGCCCCCGGTTTCAGTCCCATCCGATACCCCAGTCCGGGGGCCATAGCTTCATATGCGTCGCCTCCCACCGACTCGTAAGCCCATGTCACAGGAACGGAGTTCGATGGAGGGCGTCTCGCTCGGGAAGGAGGAGACCGAGCTGACGATCGAGGCCGAGAGCGACCTCGAGCAGGCGGCTAGGCAGATCACCAAGCGGTGGAAGAACTGGGGGGTCATCGCGGTCACCGCCGTGACGGCCTGGTTCCTCTACGGCATCAACGACGCCTGGACGAAGGACGCGGGGGCGTTCGCGATCATCGCCGTCGCCATCCTCGTCTACACCCTCGTGACGCTCTACTCCGACGTCGAGATGCTGTGACGGAGGAGTCCCGAACGGCAGTAACCCGGGTATGATCGACCGCCTCTTCGACTCCCTGCTCCCTACGCGCTACCGACCGGCGCCAGCGATGGAGACCGCCGGCGACGCCCGCGTCCTCCTCGCCCGCGGGGCCGCAGTTCTCATCGACCTGTTCATCTGTTACGTGTTTCTCGAACTCCCCGTTTTCTACGCCGCGAGCGTCCTGTTCCGCGGGCCGTTCGAGGCCCGCGCCGGGGGGCTGGCGGTGGTCTCGGTGCTGGTCCTCGTCCCGCTCTATCTGACCTACTCGTTCGCCTTCGAGTGGCGGTTCGGCCGCACGCCCGGGAAGGTCAACCGCGGCCTGCTGGTCGTGGCCACCGACGGCGGACGGCCGGGCGTCCGGGCCGTCGCCGTCCGGAACCTCCTCCGGTACGTGGACCTGCTGGGCGTGCCGCCGCTGGTGCTCGGGGCGGTGGTCGCGCTCGCGACCGGCGGCCGGCGGGTCGGCGACCACCTCGCGGGGACCGTCGTCGTCCGAACGACGGCGGGCGAGGAAGCGAGCCACCTCTCGGCGGTCGCCGAGATCACCGAACGGCGCGGCGACGCGGGACGGATCCGTTCACAGGAGGGGGGCGACACGGTCCTCGACGCCGAGGACGACCCGGCACCCGATGAGAGGAACCCGGGACCGTCAGAAGGGAGGGACCGGAGACGGGCGGAAGGGGACCACGAGTGAGGCCGGGGGCTCATACGGTCGTGCGTAACTGTTTTCGGCTCGCTATAGGACCGGAGGCCGACTCGCCCGCCGGACACGAGGTGACGCTCTAGCGGGAACGAATTACGCACGACCGTATCAGGCGATGCGGACGCCGGAGCGGGGATCGAACAGCTGCGCCTCCTCGGAGTCGATGATCAGCCCGTACTCCTTGCGCTCGCCCTCGAAGTCCTTGTCGGTGACGACGACGAGTTCGCCGAACTCCGTCTCGAAGAAGCTGTGGGTCTCGTCGCCCAGCGGCTCGTCGAGAACGTGCTGGGCGCGGATCCCCTCCTCCGGGTCCTCGGAGACCCTGAAGAACTGCGGGCGGATACCCACGCGAACGTCCCGGCCGACGTAGCCGTCGAGTTGGTCGGTCGTCATAGACAGCGAGAGGTCGTGTGACCCGACCTCGAGGTTCACCTGTCCGTTGGCCGAGACGACGTGGCCGTCGAAGAACTGGGTGTTGGGCTGGCCGATGAAGCCGCCGACGAACTCCGTCTGCGGGTCGTCGTACACCTCCTTCGGCGGGCCGACCTGCTCCAGGTTCCCGTCGTTCATCACCGCGACCCGGTCGGACATCGTCATCGCCTCCTCCTGGTCGTGGGTGACGTACAGCGTGGGACAGCCGATCTCCTCGGTGATGCGCTGGACGACCGGCCGGAGTTCGCGCTTGAGCTTGGCGTCCAGGTCGCTCATCGGCTCGTCGAACAGGAACACCTGCGGGTCGCGGACCAGCGACCGGCCGAGCGCGACCCGCTGCTGCTGGCCGCCGGAGAGGTCCGCCGGGCTCTTGTTCAGCTGGTCGGTGATCTGGAGGAGTTCGGCGGCCTCCTCGACCCGCTTGTACCGCTCGTCGCGGGAGACGCCCGCGATCTTCAGCCCGTAGGCGATGTTGTCCCGGACGCTCATGTGCGGGTAGAGCGCGATGTCCTGGAACAACAGGGCGATGTCCCGGTCCTGGACCGGCAGTTCGGTCACGTCGCGGTCGCCGAACTCGATCGTGCCGTCGGTCGGGATATCGAGGCCGGCCACACAGCGCAGCGTGGTGGTCTTCCCGCAGCCCGAGGGGCCGACGAGCGTGACGAACTCGCCGTCCTCGATGTGCAGGTCGATCCCGTCGACTGCGACGATCTCGTCCGCACCGTCGTGGAACACTCGTGTCAGGTTCTGGATGTTGACGTCGACCATGGTGTGGTTGTAGTGTGGTTACAGCGAGCGGATCTGGAAGCCCTTCAGCAGGTAGCTCTGCAGGAAGTACGCGAACAGCATCGGGGGGACGGTCATCATCATCGACACTGCCATGATGTCCGCCCACGAGGTGTCGTACCCCTGCGTGATGAGTCGGAACACGCCCGGCGCGAACGTCGTCGCCTCGTTGCGCGGGAGCAGTATCTGCGCGAACGTGAAGTCGTTCCACGCGAGCGCGAACGCGAACAGCGCCGCGGCGATGATCGCCGGCTGGCTCTGCGGGATGACGACGTCCCGGAAGCCGCGCCACCGCGAGGCGCCGACGACCCACGCGCTCTCCTCCATCGACCGCGGGATGGTCTGGATGTACTTCCACATGAGCCAGACCGAGAACGGCATCGAGATGGCCGTCAGCGCGACGATCAGCCCGATTCGCGTGTTGAGCAGGCCCAGCTGCTTCCAGATGAGGTACAGCGGGAGCCCCAGCACGATGGGGCTGAACATGTACCCGAACAGGAGGAACCGGGCGAAGTTCTCCTTGTGCGGGAAGTCGAACCGCGCCAGCCCGTAACCGGCGATCAGCGAGACGATCACCACGAGGATGATCGTCCCCAGCGTGACGATCCCGGTGTTGATGACGTAGAGCGAGACGTCCGAGTTCGTCAGGATGGCGTAGTTCGATAGCGTGAACTGCTCGGGGCCGGGGAGCGGCGACGCCGAGTTCAGGATGGCCTGGCGCGTCTTGAACGAGCTCTGGGCCATCCAGTAGATCGGGAACACCCCGACGACGAACATGATGACACCGCTGATGCCCAGTCCGACGCGGAACAGCCGGTCCTCGGTGCTGAACTCCAGCCCGAACACGCCCGAGGTGCCGTCCTTCGTGCTCATGTGGAGGTCTCCACCTCCTCGCTCGGGTTGAACAGCTTGAAGTACGCGACCGCACCCATCGCCAGGAAGACGAACATCACGACGGCCATCGCGTTACCGAGGCCGTAGCTCCCGCCGACGAACGCCTCCCGGTAGGCCAGGATCGGGAGCGTCGTGGTCGCGAACCCCGGGCCGCCCTGGGTGATGATCCAGATGATGTCGAACTTGTTGAACATGAAGATCGAGCGGAGCAGCACCGCGACGAGGATAACCCCCTGGATCCGCGGGAGGGTGATGTCACGGAACATCTGCCACTTGTTCGCCCCGCAGACCTTCGCCGCCTCGTAGAACCGCGAGGGGATGGCCCGTAGCTGTGCGAGCGCGAAGATGGTGATGAACACCGCGAACTTCCACGAGCCGATGAGGACCAGCAGCGGCATCGCCCACTCCTTCGACCCGATGGCGAAGGTGTTCGGCGTCCACAGGCCGAGCCACTCCGACCCGATGATGTGGAAGATACCGACGAACTCGTCGAACATGAACAGCGAGACCAGCGCGACGATGATCGTCGGGATGAGGTAGGCCGTGAAGATGACCGCGGTCAGCACCTTCTGGAACCGCGTGATCCGGTTGAGCACCAGCGCCAGCCACAGCCCGACGGCGAGCTGGAACAGCGTGCTCCCGACCATGTAGACCACGCCGGTCCACATCGACCCCCAGAACCGGTCGATGGTGAGCACCTCCGCGTAGTTCGCCAGCCCCACGAACTCCCAGTTGGGGTTCAACAGCGGGATCTCGTAGAGCGAGGCGTACACCGCGAACGACACCGGGAGTATCGCGATGACGAAGTACAGGACGATGACCGGGAGCACCGTCCCCGCACCCGCGAGGGTCTCCCGGTCGACGGGCAGGCGGTGGAACGGAAACACCCCGTCCCGTCTCCGGTCGACGTCTATCGTTTCGCTGGCCATGTGTCAGGGTCTACCGTGTCGTATTCGCGCAAGCATATCAATCCTGCTGGTCGTGCTGCGTGGCGGTACGCCCGGTCTCGGCACGGAGCGCGGCCGCGACCCGTGCTCACGGGGACCGGGGAGGCGTTCGGGACGGGACGACCGGTACCGACCCGGATCGACCGTGATAGAACGGGCTCCGAACCGGAACCGGGCTATCCGAACCTCTCCTGGCCCTCCTGGAAGCGCTGTTCGAGCCGACCGAGTCCGTACTCGTAGGCCTCCTGCGGGCTCGACCCGGTGACGACCATGTTGATCATCTCCGCCGGGAAGAAAAAGCGGGTGACGTACAGCGCCACGGGCGAGGTGTTGAAGTTCGACTCCGGCACGTTGCCGTAGTAGTCGGCGACGATGGTGTTCTGACAGTACTCCAGCCCTTCGAGGTGGCTCGGGTAGTCCTCCCAGTAGTCGAAGCTCTGGTACGTGTCGCTCTCGAGTACGTCCGCGTAGTTCGGGAGGAACCGGGTCGGCTCGGCCTCGTACAGGCTCGCCGTCCGGGAGATGTCGTCCCCGTAGACGTACTCGAGGAACCGCTTGGTCCCGACCGGGTTCTCGGAGTTCGCGAACACGTGGTGACCGTCCGGCGTCGGCTCGAACTGCCAGTTCTGGCTCTTGTCGACACCGTTGGACTTCCAGCGCGGCAGCGGGGCGACGCCGGTGTTCTGCGCGATGTTCTCCGCGCCGGCGCTCGCCGCCACGCCCGCGGGCCACATGTTCAGGTTGTACTGCTGGGCGAACCGGCCGCCGGCCCAGTTACCCAGCGACTCGGCCCACCCGATACCCGTCGGGTCCGGCGAGTACTGCGCCAGCTCCTGGAAGTACTCGAGCAACTGGGTCACCTTGTCCTCGGGATAGTGGATCTCGAGTTCGCCACCGATCTCGCCGTCCACCCAGCGGACGCCGATACCGGAGGTGCCCATGTTCGAGAGGAACACCTGCAGTTCGTCCTGTGCCTTCCCGACCTTCTTGCCCGCCAGGCCGTATCCCCGGATGTCCAGGTCGGACTCGTCGATGATCCGGGCGTTCTCGATCATCCCCTCGATGCTCTCGGGAACTTCGAGCCCGAGTTCGTCGTAGACGTCCTGCCGGTAGTGGAAGACGGAGGTGTAGTAGCCGTGTGACACCTGCCAGAGCTGGCCGTCCTGGGTGAGTGGCGAGGCAATGAGGTCGCCGGCTTCCGACTGGACCTGGTCCATGACCTCGGTCACGTCGGCCAGCTGGTCCGACGCCCAGAGGTCGGCCACCTGGTCGAACGTCGAGGTGTTCATCCCGGGCGGGTCGCCGGACTGGATGAGCGTCGCCAGCCGGTTCTCCTGCTGGCCGGAGAGCCCGGAGTACTCCATCCGCACCTCGATGCCGGTCTCCTCGGTGAACCCGGGAACGATCTCGTCCTCCCACTGTGCCTGCCACGCCTCGTTGTTGTAGTCGGTGAGGACGTGGACCGGCGGCAGTTCGGCCGGGTCGGGGGTGCCGCCACCGTCGCCACCGTCGCCACCACCGCCGTCCCCGCCGTCGCTACCACCGCCGTCCCCGCCGTCGCCACCACCGCCATCGCCGCCGTCGCCACCACCGCCACCACCATCACCGCCGCCACCGGTGCAGCCGGCGAGGCCCGCGAACGTGCCGGCCCCCGTGAGCGCCAGCCACCGTCGGCGGCTGAGCATCTGTTCCTTCTCGTCCTGGTGTTTCCCGCCCATGACGAGCGCCACAAAGGCAACTACATTATTATAGCTTTGGGACGCGATGACGTCTCACACACACGACCGCGGCGCCGTCGGCGCCATCGACGGCGACCGTGACCCACCCGGCCGGCCCGAACGTCGACGGCTCGGCCCACCGGACGCCCGGTTTCCCGTCGGGCGCCCCGTACCCGTTCGGTGTCCCGCCGTCCGCTACCGGCCCTCGAACGTCGGCTCGTAGTCGTCCTCGGCGAACGCCCGCGCACCCTCCTCGTGGTCGTCGGTCGTGACGAGCGTCGGGAACACCCGGCGGTCGTAGGCGATCGCCTCCCGTAGCGGGACCTGCTGGCCGTGGTCGACGCTGTCCTTGATCGCACGCATCGACAGCGGGGGCTGGCCCGCCAGTTTCTCGACGAACGACGCCACTTCGTCCTCGAACTCCTCGTCGTCGAACACCCGGTGGACGAGTCCGAGTTCGCCCGCCCGTTCGGCGGGGAGGTGCTCGCCGAGCATCGCGACCTCCTTTGCGACCCCCGGGCCCGCGATCCGCGAGATGTACTGGGCGCCGCCGGCCCCCGGGAGGATGCCGAGGTTCGACTCCGGGAGCCCCAGCCGCGAGGACTCACTCGCCAGTCGGAAGTCACAGCCGAACGCGAGTTCGAGCCCGCCGCCGAGGCAGTAGCCGTCGATCTTCGCGACGACCGGCGCGCCGAACCCGCGGATGGCGTCCTGGACGCTCGAGATCGGCCCGACCCGCGGACCGCCGCCACCGAACTCCGTGATGTCCGCACCCGCCGAGAACGCCCGGTCGCCTGCGCCCTCGACGACGGCCACCCGGACCGCCACGCCGTCGGCCTCGTCGTCGAGTTCTTCGAGGGTCTCGAACGCGCTCACTAGGTCCTCGCGGATCTGCGTGTTCATCGCGTTCAGCGCGTCCGGCCGATTCAGCGTCACGGTGGCGACGCCGCTCTCCTCGTCGTGGTCCAGCAGCACGGTGTCGAACTCCTCCTGCATACCCTCCGCGTCTGGGAGCGGGGGTATAATTCTTGGTACGCCGGGGGTGGTTCTGGTCAGGTTCCGGGATCTGGTTCAGTGTGTGGTTCAGAGGAAGCAGCCATGGACGATGGTACCACCTCGAAAGCCCCGAGTCGCTGGACTCGGGGGGCTCGTTGCGCGCGCTCGCTTCGCTCGCGTGCTTACGTCGCCCGCCGTCGTCCAGCGACTCGCCCCTTTCAGTCCCACCCAGGCCGGCTGCTCGGTCAACCAACGTAGGGCGGGACTGAAAGGGGCGAGCGGCTTCGGGAAGCCCGGCGACGCAAGCACCACAGCGAGCGCAGCGAGCGAGGAGCGCAGCGAGCCGCGCGACCGAAGCCGCTCGGGGCTTTCGAGGTGGTACCATCGGCAATTTCGTCTCCTCGAGCGACTCTCGAACATCTCGGACGGGTACGGATCCACGGCCTACACCCGGCACCCCAACCCTTATGTGGGGACTTTGCCACTACGGACCATGGACTTCAGCGAGCCGTCGGAAGCGACGCAGATCAAGAAGGCTCTCGACGACTTCATCGAGGCGGAGGTCGAACCCCTCGAGAACGAGCACCCCGAGTTCCTCGGCGAGGACTACCAGCGCCACATCGTGGACGACGACCACTATCAGGTCCCCGAGTACCGCGAGGTCGTCGAGACCATCCGGAAGAAGTCCGTCGAGGCCGGCTTCTACGGCATGGATATGCCCGAGGAGGCGGGCGGTGGCGGCGTCGACCTGCTCACCGCGGCCATCGTCACCGAGCACCTCTCGAACCGGCCCCCGGGGTTCCACAGCGCCATCATGGGCGGGGCCGGCGGGCCGACGCCCATCCTGCTGGCCTGCACGGAGGAACAGCGCGAGGAGTACCTCGAACCGCTGATGGAGGGGGAGATCACGACCTGCTTCGCGCTCACGGAACCCGATCACGGAAGCGACCCGCACTACATGGACGCCACCGCGGAGAAGGACGGCGACGAGTGGGTCATCAACGGGGAGAAGTACTGGATCACCAACGGGCCGTACGCCGACTTCGCGATGGTGTTCGCCCGCACCTCCGGCGAGAAGGGCGACTACGGAGGGATCACCTGCTTCCTCGTCGACGACCACCAGTACGAGGTCGAGAAGGTCCACCGGACGATGGGGCTCACCCCCGGCGGGCAGGCCCAGCTGCGGTTCGACGACGTCCGCGTGGGCGAGGACAAGGTCCTGGGAGAGGTCGACGACGGCTTCGGGACGGCGATGAGCTGGATCGGCGGCGGCCGGATCAAGATCGCCGCCAGCGCCGTCGGCACCGCACAGCATCTGCTCGACATGGCCGTCGAGTACGCCCGCGAGCGCGAGACGTTCGGCAAGCCGATCGGCCACCGCCAGGGCGTCTCCTTCCAGATCGCCGACCTCGCCACGGAGATCGAGCAGGTCCGCTGGCTCTACCGCTACGCCGCCTGGAAGATACAGAACGACGAGCGCGCCCGCAAGGAGGAGTCCATGGCCAAACTCCGGGGCGCGGAACTCGCGAACGAGGCGGCCGACGTCGCCATGCAGGTCTACGGCGGCGCCGGGTTCATGAAGGACACCCCGATCGAGCGGGAGTACCGCTCGGCCCGCGTGCTCCGGATCTTCGAGGGCACCGACGAGATACAGCGCCGCACCATCGCGCGGGAACTCATCTAGGTCCCGTCCCCCGGCTCCGCTGGATCCTCCGACCCCGGCCGACCCGACCGCAGCCGTTCTCGGACGACGAATGGGCGGTCCCCGGGGGACCGACCCAACGCCTATCCGCGTGGAGCGGCAAGCCCCGGCCCCGATGTCACCGAGCCCATCGGATACCCGCGAACTGTTCGCTCGGGAGTGTAGTTTCCCGACCGAGCGGGACGCGGTGATCGACGCGGTCGGGGACGTCGTCATCGCGTCCCAGAACGGCGACTCGACCGACCTCGAGACGGTGCTGGAGCGAAGCGA
Source organism: Halobacteriales archaeon (assembly GCA_041642135.1). Taxonomy (GTDB): domain Archaea; phylum Halobacteriota; class Halobacteria; order Halobacteriales; family Haloarculaceae; genus Salinirubellus. The sequence continues at coordinate 9,722 of JBEPXB010000015.1, forward strand.
GGAGACGAGCTACGGGTCCGTCGGCGAGCTCCACAGCACGGTGATGGCGAACCTCGGCGAGGACCACGTCGGGCGCAAGCACTACGACGACCGCTCGTCCGCGAAACGACGGGATACCGAACTCTCGTTCTGAGTTCACGGCGAACGACGGTGTGATCGCACCGAGCGACAGCCACGCAACGACGGTCACGACCCATGCCACAGCGGACGGAGTTCACGAAGTTCGTCGCGCTCATCGACATCGACGGATCGAACGCACAGAACGTCCAGGAGATGGCCTCGATCTGGGGCGATGTCCGCCGAGCGTTCGAGGAAACCGGCGCGTCGATCGAGGAGTCCTACGCTCTCCTCGATGAATACGACTTCCTCGTGACGTTCGAGGCCCCGACGGTGGGGACGGCGTTCGAGGCGGATCTCGTCCTCGAACGCCACGGCCTGTCGGTCCAGACCATGGAGATGGTGGACACGGCGGAGTTCTCGGAGTTCGTCCGGGACGCCTGATCGACCGAGTCCGGAGTCACCCCGTCTCCGGCCCGGACCTACCCGTCGGGGAGCGTCGCGTCGGTAGTGCCCGGTTCGACCGGCGATCGATCCCGTACAGGAAGCGGTCACCGGTCGTCGGTGCTCCGCTCGACGCGAACCTCCCGCTCCTCGAGCGCCGCGAACAGGTGCGGCACGTCACACGATCCGACCACGTCGTAGACAGTGAGACGGGGGTCGTAGGGGTACTCCCGGCTGGTCGCCATCTCGGCGAACGACGGTCCGAGGTCGGAGAGGTCGACCACCTCGACGTCCCGGTCGACGGCGGCCGCGTACAGCGCGTGGTAGGCACCGACGCCCTCGCCGACGAACGAGACGCGGTCGGCGCCGGTCGCCGATCGGAGGAATTCCGTCGCCCGAAGCACGTCGTAGACGCGCATCGCGAAGAGCGAGGTCCCGAGCAGCAGCGCGTCGTACGCGAGTTTGAACTCCGTCCCGTAGATGCCGTAGTAATCCTCGACCCACGACGGGATGGGGATCTCCCGGCCCCGCACCGCCCCGACACCGCGGGGATCGAAGACCAGGACCGACCCGTACTCCGCCACGAGAGCTGCCACTTCACTCGCCCGCCCCGGGAGTTCCTCGGTCCCCTCCTCGTACAGAACCACCGCGGGCGGACCGCCGGAGGAGTCGGGGCCAGAGACGAGGACGCCCGTGACGACCACGTCAGGGTCCCGTTCGGTCTTGAAGAAGACGTGTTCGACGTTCGATCCCTCGGACTCGCCGCGACGGACGTATCGCGGATGAGGCTCGGGAGGCGTCCGGTCGAGGTCGAACTGCTCGACGAGCCGCTCCCGCAGTCGTTCCGCGTACCCCTCGTTCCGCTCGGGTGGGGCTGCCGTCCCCGCGTCGGGACCGCCCGCCGCGACGTGCTCGCGGATCAGGTCGTCTATCGTCCGCTCGTCGGCGTAGGTCTCCCGGACGCTTCCCCCGGGCGTACACCACAGTTCGGCCTCGTCGAGGACCGGGAGGTCCCCATGGGACTCGTACTCGTCGTCACCGAGTTCCTCGCACAGCCACTCGAAGAGCCCATCGCCCAGTTCGTACACCGAACAATGGGTCTCGTCGGCGAGGACGAGGCTCACGTCCCCCGCGGCGTCGTAGAGGTCGTAGACCCGCCGTACGCGCTCGACCGTCTCGTGGACGCCCTCTATCGGGAAGTACTCGTCCGACCGGGCCGCGCCGATACAGACCGGACGGGGGGCCAGCCCGGTGACGAGGTCGTCGTAATTGATCCCGAGGGGGATCGCACCGTGGATCACCTGTTCGGCGTCGATCCGTTTGCCCGTCTCCAGCCACTCCCCCCGCTCGGTGACCGAACAGCACGGCGCGGCGGCGTCGACCCGGTCGTCGACGAGGCCGAGGTACAGGGTCTGGATGCCGCCCCCGGACGTGCCCGTGACGCCGAGCCGGTCGGCGTCGACGTCCGGCCGGCCCTCGAGGTAGTCCAGCCCACAGCGGGCGTCGTGGACCATGTACCGCGCGAGGTTCGCCCTGGCGTAGAAGCACTGCTGGCCCGCGTAGCAGTGGGCGAACACCCCGCCGCCTCCACCGACGATCCGCTCGCCCGTCCCGGGATCGCGGTACTGGACCCGTTCGCCCTGGGCGATCGGATCGACGACGAGGACGACGAACCCGTTCAGGGCGAGTTCGATGCACGACCGCTGGTTGTCGGGATCGGCCTTCGCCGCGTCGACGTGACCGCAGAGGAAGAGCATCCCCGGATGTGGCCCGTCACCGTCCGGCACGTAACAGTTCGCCGTGACGCGGAAACCCGGGCGGCTCTCGAACGTGACGAGTTCGATCGAGTACCCCGGTCGCTCCAGAACGCCCGTCGTCTCGACCGACGGATCGGCCGGGCGGTCGGGGAGTCCGCCGATGCCCGAGCGGAACGCCTCGCGGACTCGCTCGCGCCGTGCCTCGAACGCCTCGCGGGAGTCGATCGACCGCTTTTCCTCGCGCTCGGCCGAGAACCCCTCGGTGGCCCGGTCCAGCAGGTAGCGCCGCAACTGGTCCCCCACGTCGAAGTAGCCGTCCACGGCGTCTTCGAAGCCCTCCACGGTAGCCGAACCCTGGCCGGGCGGTGATGATAAAGGTCCGGCCGCCGGCTTCGGCCGTCACGCGGCGGTCGGATGGTTCCGGCCGATCGGGGTCGGATCCGCAGACGGTTTTCGCCGCCTACTCCTCCTCGACCAGTTCCCGCAGGTAGCGCTTCTGGACCTTCCCCGAGCCGGTCCGGGGGAGCTCCGGCAGGACGAGGACCGTCCGGGGGTGCTTGTAGGGGGCGAGCTCCGAGAGGACGTACTCCTTGATCTCGTCGGGGTCGGGATCCCTCTCGGCCCCGCGGGCGGGGGTGACCGCCGCCGCGACGGTCTCCCCGCGGCGCTCGTGCGGGATCGCGAAGACGGCCGCCTCGCCCACGTCGGGGTGGTCGTAGAGCACCTCCTCGACCTCCGCGGGGTAGACGTTGTACCCCGCAGTCAGTATCATCTCCTTCTCGCGGCCGTGGACGTAGTAGTAGTTGTCCCGGTCGCGAGAGCCGCGGTCGCCCGACCGGAAGTAACCGTCGTCGGTGAACGCCTCGTCGGTGGCCTCGGGGTCGTCGTAGTAGCCCGCCATCACCTGCGGCCCTCGGATGAGTATCTCGCCCTCATCACCGACGGGGACCTGTTCGCCGCCCGCGTCGACGACCTTCGAGTCGGTGTGGCCGACGGGCTGGCCGACGCTCCCGAGCTTGTCGCCGAGCGTCGAGAGGCGGACGGCGTGGGTCGTGGCCGTCGTCTCCGTCAGGCCGTACCCCTCCGAGAGCGGGACGTCGAACAGCTCCTCGAACCGCTCGTGAACAGTACGTGAAAGCTTGTCCCCACCCTGGCCGGCCCGCCACAGCGAGGAGAGATCGTACGCGTCCGGGTCCGCCTCGTAGGCCTCGACGAGGTCCGTGAACATCGCCGCGACCCCGGTGAACGCCGGCACGTCGTGCTCGTCGAGTGTCCGGAGGACGAGGTCGGGGTCCCACTCGTCCGGTCGGAGCATCCGCACCGTCCGGCCGGCCGAGAGCCCGACCAGCAGCACGAGCAGGCCCGTGATGTGGTAGGTCGGGAGGACGACGAGCACGTCGCCCTCGACCGGGCCGGCGGTGTACCGGGTGACCGAATCGACGATCTGCACCCGGAAGTTCCGGTGGGTCAGGAGCACCCCCTTCGGGTCCCCCGTGGTTCCGGAGGTGTAGGGCTGGAGGAGTACGTCGTCGTCGGCACGCTCTACGAGCAGGTCGCCGCCGCCCGCCGCGAGGTCGTCGAACGTCGCGTGCTCGCTTTCGGGGGCGGCGCTGATCACCTCGACACCCCTCTCCTCGGCGACCGGAGCGACGTGCTCCTCGCCGGGGCCGTCCGTGAGGACGGCGACCGCGTCGGAGTGGTCGAGCTGGTAGTCGATCTCCCGACGGCGGTACTGCGGGTTCAGGGGCGTGGCGACGACGCCGGCGTGGAGACACGCGAGGAGTCCCTCGGCGAACGCCACCCCGTTCGGGAGATAGAGCCCGACCCGGTCGCCGGGGTCGGCCCGCGCCGAGAGCCCGTCGGCGATGGCCCGAACCCGGGCGTCGAGTTCTGCGTACGTCCGTGTCTCCCCGTCGTGCTCGACGGCGAGCCGGTCGGGGAACTCGCGGACGGCGCGGGCGACGAGGTTGGCGACGCTCCCGTCGTTCGGCGGACTCAACAGCTCCTCGGCTCTGACGGGCTCCATGCACTCACCGGTAGTGCCGCCGTCTTGAGCCTTGTCCACACGCCACCCGGGTTCCCGATCGCACCCCACCGGACCGCGAGGCCTCTCGTCCCGCCGCCGTGTGCCGTCGGGAGGTCGCTGATACTGCGCTGTCGGGGGATCGATGACACCGTTTAAGTGAACCGACCGGATGGGTCCGGCATGGACCGAGGGGCGAACCCGGAGCGGGGACGAGGAGGAGACGGTCCCGGGGGGTCGGTGGCCGTCCACCGGCTCGAGTTCAGCGTCGACTGGCCGCCGTGGCACGCCGCCGCGTTCCTCGTCGAGGACCCCACCGACGAGCCCGTCCTCGTCGACGCGGGGGTCCCCGGGTCGACCGGCGAGGAGGAACTCCGCGACGGGCTGGCCGACCACGACCACAGGCCCGAGGACGTCGCGCACGTCCTCCTCACCCACCCT
>JBEPXB010000016.1:0-14026 GCA_041642135.1 Halobacteriales archaeon
GAGGGCTCGACGACGACCACGTCCCGGCCGGCATCGAGGTGGTCCTCGAGCGCGTCGTAGGCGTCCCGCGCGGCCCGCCCGGCGGTCGAGACCATCCCCTGCGAGAGTGGCGCACGGCCGCTCTCGCCGACCTCGGGCACCCGGACGTCGACCCCGAGCGCCTCCAGCACGCGGACCGCCGCCTTCCCCCGCTCGACCTGGACGTGGTTCGTGTAGACGTCCGGGTAGAGGACGACCTCGCGGTCCGGCTCGGTGCCCGGGTCGCCACGAGCGGGCGACTCGCGGCTCTCGAACCACTTCCGCAGCGTCTCGCGCCGGAACTCGGGGAGGTCGCGCCGGCGGTCGATCCCGAGCCAGCGGTCCATCGCCGCCCGGACCGGTTTCGCCCCCGCGAGCCAGTTCGAAACCGGCGCGAACGCGCTCCCGACCCTCGCGACGGTCTCGTAGTTCCCGAAGAACCGGTTCCGGAGGTCGAACCCCGGCTCCTCGGCGTCCGGGACGAGCCCGTCGACGAGGTGGTCGAAGGCGTCCGGGTCCTCGCCGCGCTTGACACGTTCCCTGACTACGGTGTTGATCCACGGGATGTCGATCTTCACCGGGCAGGCGTTCACGCAGCGCGAACAGCCCGTACAGAGGTCGTTGAATTCGGCCGCCGAATCCATCCCGTGGACGCCCGCCTCCCAGCCGGTCCCGATCCCCCCGGAGTAGGTCTCGCCGCCGAAGCCGTGGCCGCCGACGTGCTGGAAGTTCGCACACGAGTTCGAGCAGGCCCCACACCGGATGCAGTAGAGCGTCTCGCGCAGCTCGTCGTCCTCGCGCATCGCCGACCGGCCGTTGTCCAGCAGCACGAGGTGGAACTCGCGGTCCTCGCTCCCGCCCTCGATCGGCTCGTCGGGCGCCCCGAAGTCGAGCGTCGGCGAGTCGGTCGGCGGCGAGAGCATCGTGACGTACTGGGCGATCGACTGACCGGTCGCGGCGCGGGCGATGATCTCGACGAACGGCGAGAGTTCGTCGATCGAGGGGATCAGCTTCTCGACGCCCGCGACCGCGACGTGCGTGTCCGGCGTGACCGCGGTCTTCCGGGCGTTTCCCTCGTTCGTGACGAGCACGATGGTCCCCGATTCGGCGAGGACGAAGTTCGCGCCGGTGACGCCGACGTCGGCGTCGCGGATGTGCTCGCCGAGGACGTCCCGGGCGAACCGGGTCAGCTCCTCGGCGGTTTCGAGGGGTTCGTCGGGCTCGTAGACCTCGTTCAACAGCTCTGCGATCTCCTCGCGGGACTTGTGAAACCCCGGCGCGACGATGTGGCTCGGCGCCTCGTCGGCGAGCTGGATGACGAACTCCCCGAGGTCGGTCTCGTAGACGTCGATCCCGAGCGACTCGAGGTGCTCGTTCAGGTCGATCTCCTCGGTCGTCATCGACTTCGACTTCACGACCGTCTCCGCGTCCGCCTCGCCGCACACCTCCTGGATGTAGGCGTTCGCGTCCGCGGCGTCCTCCGCGAGGTGGACGTGGCCGCCGTTGGCCTCGACGCTCTCTCTGACCCGCTCGATCAACCCGTCGAGATCGGCGATGGCCGCCTCCTTGATCTCGCGGGCCTCCCCGCGGAGTTCTTCGTAGCGGTCGAAGGCCTCGATCCCGTCGTAGCGCCCCTCGTTGAGGACCCGCGTGTTCTCGTACATCGCGTCGCCCTCGGTCTCGAGGAGGTGGCGGATCTCGGCGGCCTTCCGGCGTGTCGAGCGGCTCACCGTTCTCCCTCCCCGTCTTCGGGTGTGTCCGTATCCTCGCCAGCGGGCTCGTCCTCGACGACGACGACGTGGACCTCCCGGGGACCGTGGACGCCCCGGACCGCCTCGCCCATGTCGGCGGTGGCGCTCATCCCGGTGGCGAACACCGCGGAGTCCCGGCCCGCGTCGAACTCCTCGCCGAGGAACGAGAGCGCCTCCGGAACGCCCGCGACGAGGTCGGCCGCGCGGAGGACGGCGACGTGTCGCTCGGGGTAGAGGCTCACCGGCTCGTCGCCGCCCGGCCGCGACTGGACGATCAGCGTCCCGTACTCCGCGATGCCACCGCCGACCCCCGTGACGCCCGTCCGGGCCTCCCGTAGCTCGCGGCCCGTCGGATGCGTGGGTATCCAGTCGGGGAGCGAGAGCCCCTCGAACGGGAGCGGCGCGCCGACGACCGGCTCGACCACCGCATCGCGGAGGGCGTCCTCGAGTCCGTCCGGCGTCGTCCGTGCCCGCGTCACGTCGAGGCCGTCCAGCGACGCCTCGAAGGTCTCGACCAGTTCGGTCATCGCTCGACGACCACTCCGCGACCACGCACGTCCCTCGGTATCATGACTCGACGGGGGGTCTCCGTCCTCAAAATACCCTCGGGAAACGCCCGGCGGCGTTGGCGTATCATTAAGTTACCCCCCGTCATGGGTTCCCGTGATATGGTACTCTGGTCCGAAGAGAAGCCGTCCGAGGACTTCTACCGGGTGCTGGCACCCGACGGGAGCCTCGTAGGAGACCCCCCGGACCTGTCCGAGGACGAGCTCCGGGAGCTCTACTGGACGATGAAGCAGACCCGCGAGTACGAGAAGCGGGCGCTGCGGCTCCAGCGCAGCGGCGAGGTGAGCATCATCTCCCGCTCGCGCGGCGAGGAGGCCACGCCGCTGGGCGCGTGTGCGGCGCTCTCGCCGGGCGACTGGTGCCTCCCGCTCTACCGACAGATCCCCGGCCTGTTCTACTGGGGCGTCCGGATGGACCGTGCGCTCGCCGGGCTGATGGGGCTCGAACCCGAGACGATCAACGAGCACCTCCCGGTCGAGGAGAGCGAGGAGCCGGCGGTGAACTTCTCGCCCACGTACGTCCCGCTCGGGGCGAACTTACCGAACACCGTGGGCTCGGCGCTGGCCGACAAGCTCAACGGCCGGGACACCGTGTCGCTGACGTTCGTCGGCGACGGCTCGACCAGCGAGGGCGACTTCCACGAGGCACTCAACTTCGCCGGCGTCTTCGACGTCCCCGCGGTGTTCGTCTGTCAGAACAACCAGTGGGCCATCTCGGTCCCGGCCCACCGACAGACCGCGAGCGAGACGTTCGCACAGAAGGGCGACGCATACGGCATCCCGAACGAGCGCGTCGACGGCAACGACGTCTTCGCCGTCTACGAGAAGTGCAAGGAGGCGGTCGACCGGGCACGTGCCGGCGAGGGACCGACGTTCGTCGAGTGTGTGACCTATCGCATCGTCGAACACAACACCGCCGACGAGCCGAGCGTCTACCGCGACGAGGAACAGCGGGAGTACTGGCTCGAGCGCGACCCGGTCGACCGGTTCGAGACCTACCTGCTGAACGAGGGGGTCGTCGACGAGGAGGGCATCGAGGGGATCGAGGCGGAACTCGAGGAACTGGTGGACGCGGCGGTCGCCTCGGCCCGGACCGTACCCGATTCGGCCCCCGAGGAGATGTTCTCGAACCACCTCCGCGGGGAGTCCTGGAACGAGCGCCACCAGCGGGCGGAGCTCCAGCGCGAACTCGAGGGGAAGAACCCGTTCACCGACTGGACGGGGGAGGGGTTCCAGTGAGCGACGCCTCGACGGTCGCCGACGACGGCGAGGCGACCGAGCGGAACCTCGTCGAGACGATCAACCGCACCCTCGCGGCGGAGATGCGAAACGACGATTCGGTCAGGCTGATGGGCTACGACATCGGCCCCATCGGTGGCGTCTACCGCACCACCGACGGTCTGCTCGAGGAGTTCGGCGAGGAGCGGGTCATCGACACGCCGCTCTCGGAGAACGGGATCCTCGGGACCGCCGTGGGGATGGCGATGCGCGGCGAGCGGGTCGTCCCCGAGATCCAGTTTATGGGCTTTTTCTACCCCGCGTTCGGCCAGTTCATGTACACGCTCGTGAAGATGCACGAGCGCTCGGGCGGGAACGTCGACGTCCCCATCACGATACGGATGGTCTGTGGCGGCGGCGTGAAGGCCAGCGAGTACCACTCCGAGTCGACGGAGTCCTACCTCGTCCACACGCCCGGGGTGCGGGTGGTCTACCCGAGCGGCCCCGCCGAAGCGAAGGGGCTGCTCGCGGCGAGCATCCGCCACGACGACCCCGTGGTGTTCATGGAGCACAAGAAGCTCTACCGGACCCACCGCGAACCCGTCCCCGAGGAGGAGTACACGCTCCCGCTCGACGAGGCACGGATCGCCCGCGAGGGCGAGGACGTGACGGTGCTGACGTGGGGAGCGATGACCCGCCACGCGGAGACGGCCGCGGACCGGGTCGACGCCGATGTCGAGATCGTCGACCTGCGGACGCTCTCGCCACTCGACGTCGAGACGGTACTCGAGTCGGTGAAGAAGACCGGCCGGTGTGTGGTGTTCCACGAGGCCCGGCGCACCCTCGGGCTCGGCGCGGAACTCGCGGCGCTCGTCAACGAGTACGCGTTCGACCGGCTCCACGCCCCGATCCGGCGGGCGACCGGCTACGACGTCCACTTCCCCGGGAACGTCATCGAGGACGAGTACCTCCCCGACGCCGACCGGGCGCAGCACGCGATCGAGGCGGTGATGTCCTATGAGTTCTGAACGACAGCGCTACGAGTTCCCCCTCCCCGATCCGGGCGAGGGACTGACGGAGGCGGAGATCGTCGAGTGGTACGTCGAGGAAGGACAGGAGGTGGACGACGACGGTCCGCTCTGCGAGGTCGAGACCGACAAGGCGCTCGTCGAGATCCCGATCCCCTGTCCGGGGCTGGTCGTCGAACTCCGGGCCGACCCGGGCGACGTCGTGGCGGTCGGCGACGTCATCGCGGTGTTCGAGACCGACGATCCGCCCCGCGGGACGCGCGGATCGTCCGGGGGTGGGGCGTCCGCGCCCGAACCGGAGCCGGAGCCCGAACCCGCAGCTGAACCGGCCGACGGCGACGAGGTTCGCTCCACCGTCCGGCGGGCGACCCCCGAGGCCGACGAGGCCGCCGACGACGGTGCGGAGTCGACCGACGACGACGGCGGTGGTCGGGCGTTCGCCGCGCCGAGCACCCGCCGATACGCCCGCGAGCAGGGCGTCGACCTCACGGCCGTCGAGGGGAGCGGCCCCGGCGGGCGGGTGCTACGGGAGGACGTCGACGCGTACGTCGAACGGCGGTCCGCCGAGGAGGAAGAGCCCGCGACGGCGTCGCCGGCCGACGACGGTTCGACCGTCGAGTCGACGGCGACCGCCGACTCCGCCGGTAGCGTCGAGATCGACGAGTCCGGCGAGGTCGTCCGGCGGCCCCTGCGCGGGCTCCGCAAGACCGTCGCGGAGAACATGGTCCGCTCGAAGCAGACCATCCCGCACGTCACCTCGGGCTACGAGGCGGACGCGCGGGACCTCGTCGCGCTGAAGGAACGCCTCGACGAGAAGCTCGACACCCGGATCACCTACACGGCGCTCGTGTTGAAGGCGGTCGTCCCCGCGCTGGAGGAGTTCCCGCTCCTCAACGCCAGCATCGACGACGAAGCCGACGAGATCGTCGAGAAGCACTACTACAACGTCGGCGTCGCCACCCACACCGAGGACGGGCTGATGGTCCCCGTGATCGAGGACGTCGACGAGAAGTCGATAGAGGAGCTGGGCGCCGAACTCGCCGACCTGGTCGACCGGACCCGCGAGCGGTCGGTCGACCTGAGCGAGCTCCGTGGCGGGACGTTCACCGTCACTAACACCGGCAGTCACGGCGGCCACGGCACGTTCGGGACGCCCATAATTCGCCACCCGGAGAGCGCGATCATGGGGGTCGGGCGCATCCAGAACGAGCCCGTCGCCGTGAGCGACACGGAGATGGAGGTCAGGAAGGTCATCCCCCTGACGCTGTCGTACGACCACCGGCTGATCGACGGCGTCACCGCGGGGCAGTTCATGGAGTACGTCATCGAGGCCATCGAGGACTCGGACGTGCTGCTCTCGCGGCTGTAACCCTCGGGCGCTACTCCCACGAGTCGGTCGTCCGGTCTCCGGACGCTCGCCGGGCGACCCGGTTCGCGTACGTGCCCGTCGAGCGGCTGTGACGGCGGACGTCGTCCGGGGAGGGGGACTGCTTCAGGTCGACGCGCGGTCGCGGTTCCAGCCGGGGTCGCGTCCGGTGCGGTCGATGAGGTCCGCACGACACGCCGGGCAGTAGTCGGGGGTCTCGGGTTCGCTACGAGGGACGTACACCGCGCCGCCGCACTCCACGCACGCGTCCGCGACGACGGTCGCGCAGTCCGCACAGACGTTGAAGTCGTCGACGGTGAGATCGCGCAGGGGTTCGAGCTGTTTGTCCAGGATGTACTCGTCGATCGTCGCCCGACAGCAGTGGCACGGTTTCATGTCGATGCACCTCACAGCATGGGACCTCCGTACAAGTACCTGCCCCCGGAAACCGGTAGGTCGTGGTCCGGGCGTCGTGTCCCCTGCACGTGTCCGTGGCTACCGGGTCGGCTCCTCGGATCGCCTGCGGGCCGCGATCAGGGACGATGGCCTCTCCCCGGGCGGGTGTCCCGCTCTCCACACCCCGATCGTAAGGCGTGGTACCTCGACTCCCGGAAGGGTTATGCCCGGTTCGGCTCTCCGTTCGTTCGTAATGGCAACCGGAAAAGTTGACTTCTTCAACGACACTGGCGGTTACGGCTTCATTTCGACTGACGACGGCGACCTCGACGAGGACGAGGACGTGTTCTTCCACATGGAGGACGTCGGCGGCCCGGACCTCGAAGAAGGGCAGGAAGTCGAGTTCGACATCGAATCGTCCCCGAAGGGACCCCGCGCGGCGAACGTCGTCCGTAAATAATAGCGGATCTCGGTCGTCGCTACGAGCGACGGCCACGATCTCGTTCTCTTACACTGTCGCGCCCCGTAGCCGACGGGCTCTGTCCGTACCGTTCACCCGGTCCGAAAACCGTGGGCGCGCGCTGTGTACGCACTCCGTATCACCCCGCGGCCCGTCCGTCGACTGCCGTCGGCGGTCGGAGCGAGACCGCGGGCCACCGGTCTCCTTCAGAAGTGGGTGAACTTGTTCCTGCGGTAGAGGTCGATCTCGCTCGCGGTGTCGGGGCTGTCGCGGCTCGCGGCGAAGACGATCGCCTCGGCGACCGCCTCCGGCTCGGTCGCCTCGCCCGGATCGAGTCGCTCCTTCGCCGGTCCCCGCTCCGCCTGGATACCGAACTCCGTCCGGACCTCCGATGGGTTGACGACCGAGATGGCGACGTCGTCCCCGCCGACCTGTGCCTCGAGGCTGTGGGCGAACGAGCGGGCCCACGCCTTGCTCGCGGCGTACACCGGGTTGCCGGGTCGGGGGTACTCCGCGGCGAAGCTCCCGACGACGACCAGGTGGCCCGCCGACTCCCGGAGGTGGGCGAGCGACTCGCGGGCCGTGAAGAACACGCCGTCGGTGTTCACGTCCATCATGAGGTGGTACTCCTCGTCGGTGAGCTCCTCGACCGCCGAACCGACGCCGAGCGCGGCGTTGGCGACGACGACGTCCAGTCCGCCGAACTCCTCGACCGTCGTCGAGACGAGGTCCACGACGGCCCCGCTGTCCCTGACGTCGGTCGGGAGCGCGAGCGCGGTACAGTCGTGCTCCCGCTCGAGCTCCTCGGCGAGCTCCTCCAGCCGTTCCTCGCGGCGGGCGGCGAGCGAGACGTCGGCGCCCGCCGCGGCCGCCAGTCGGGCGGTCTCGCGGCCGATGCCGGCGCTGGCTCCCGTGATCAGTACGGCCTCCCCGTCGAGCAGTTCGGGATCGAACATACCCGACGCTCGGGGGTGGCTCACTTAGTTTCCCACGTCCTGCACACCCGCCCGGAGGACGACTATCCGCCGCCGGTCTCTCAGAGCACGACCCCCGACTTCAGGATCACGATGAGGACGGTGAGGACGGGCACCGAGAGGAGCGTGCTCGTCAGGATGACCGAGCTGATGTACTCGGCGTCGGTGATCCCCTCGATGGGAGTCGAGTCCGGGTCGCGGAACTCGATGACGAGCATCAGCGGCGTGATGGCGGCCGGAGTGGCGATCTCGAGGACGAACGTCCGGGCGACGACGGCGTCCTCGAAGCCGAGTAGCAGCGCCAGGCCGAGCCCGACGACCGGGGCCACGCCGAGCTTGAGGACGTTCGCCACCCCGACCTTCGAGAGGGCGCCGGCGTAGTCGGCGTTCGCCAGCTGGATACCGAGCAGGAGCAGCATCACGGGGATGGTTGAGTTGCCGGTGAGTTCGAGCGTCCGCATGAGCGTCCCGTCGACGGGCGGGACGGCGTCCAGCCGGACGAGCAGGAACGCCGCGAGCACCGCGTACACCAGCGGGAGCCGGAGCACCTTCGTGACGGCGGTCCGGGCATCGGCCCCCTCGCCGCCCAGCGACGCGACGTACGCGCCGACGGTGTACATGTAGATCGCCTGGATGGAGAGGTAGAGAACGGCGGTCGAGCGACCGACGGGGCCGAACGCGAAGTCCGAGAGCGGGATGCCGTAGTTGCCGGCGTTGGGGAAGGCGCTGACGAGGAAGAGCGCGCCGAGGGTCGGCGTCGTCGCGTCCGTGGCCCGGTGGACGAGCGCCGCGACGACGCCCATCACGAGGAGGTACGCGCCGATACCCGCCGCTATCTTCAGCGCGGTTATCCCGCCGACCGGCGTCGTCGAGAGCGAGTGGAAGACCAGCGCCGGCGCCAGCACGTAGATCGTCACCGTGTTGAGTCCGCCCACGTCGACCGTCTTGAACCGACCGAGGAGGTACCCCACGCCCGCCAGCGAGACGATGGGGAGGATGGCGGTCAGGAAGACGTCGGCCAGCATCCGTCGCGGGGTGCGTGGAGTCGGGTATTAGTGGTTGTGAAGCGAGGAAACACCGCGGATCGACGCTTCACGGCGTCCGACGGAGCGACCGGAGCCGACGGGACGGCCCGTCCTCGACGGGGGTTTTATCCCGTCCGAATCGACACTCGGTAGCGGATGACGCGATCCGACGTCGGACCCCGCGAACGACACGACGGGCTCGCCCCGGACACCCCCTCTGTGGCGTCGAGGAAGCGTACGAGACGGGCCGAACCGATACCCCACGGGGACTGAACGATGGTACGCTATCCCGGTGACTACGAGGCGATCGAACAGGTGATCGCGCCGGACGGGAGCTACGACGAGGCGGCGGTGGCGGCGATGGACCTCGACGACGACGAGCTCCGGTCGATGTACGAGACGATGATCCGCTCGCGGGCCATCGAGGAGCGAGGGATGACCCTCCAGCGAGGCGGCGAACTCCCCATCTGGATGGAGTGCCGCGGGGAGGAGGCGGCCCACGTCGGCCCGGCGGCGGCGCTCGCGACGAACGACTGGATCCAGACGGACTGGCGGCAGTACGGTATGCACCTCCAGCGCGGGCGGTCGATGGAGGACGTCTTCCTGTTCTGGCTGCGGGGCTACGAGGAGTGGCCGGAGGGCGAGTTCGGCGCGGACGGCCCGCCGGCGCACCTCCGTCGGCTCCCGCACACCGTCGCCGTCGGGACGACGGTCCCGCAGGCAGTCGGGCACGCCTGGGGCCGGAAGTACCAGGGGACAGACGACGTGACGCTCGCGATGTTCGGCGACGGGGCCGCGAGCAAGGGCGACGTCCACGAGGGGATGAACTTCGCGGGCGTGATGGACCTCCCCGTCGTCTTCCTGCTGGAGAACAACCAGTGGGCCATCTCGGTGCCCGTCGACCGGCAGACGGGCTCGGAGACGTACGCCGAGCGCGCGGCCGGCTACGGGTTCGAGGGCGTGCTCGTCGACGGCAACGACGTGCTGGCGACCTACCGGGCGACGAAGCGGGCCGTCGAGCGCGCTCGAAGCGAAAACGAGCCGACGCTGATCGAGGCGCTCACCTACCGGCGGGGCGCCCACTCGACGAGCGACGATCCCTCGCTCTATCGCGACGAGGCGGAGGTGGCCGAGTGGGAGGAGCGCGACCCCGTCGACCGCTACGAGCGGTTCCTCGAGGACCGAGGGCTGTGGACCGAATCGTACGCTTCGGAGGTCCGCGAGTCGGCGGAGGCCGAGGCCCGCGAGGCGGCCGACCGCGCCATCGAACGTGCGAAGGAGCAGACCCCCGAGGAAGTCTTCGACGAGGTGTACGCGAACCCGCCCGACGCGGTCCGCGACCAGCGCCGCGAGTTCCGGCGGTTCCACGAACGGTTCAGCGACGAGGTGTTCCACGAGTGACCGCGAGCGACCGAGGTGACCGGTCGGACGAGAGGGGCGCCGAGTCCGACGAACACGAGGACCTGAACGTCGTCGAAGCGGTCAGAAGCGGCCTCCACGACGAGATGGCTCGCGACGAGGACGTCCTCGTGCTGGGCGAGGACGTCGGCGAGACCGGCGGGGTCTTCCGGGCGACCGAGGGCCTCCTCGACGCGTTCGGCGAGCGTCGCGTCGTCGACACGCCGCTCGCGGAAGTCGGCATCGTCGGGTCGGCCATCGGGCTCGCGGCCTCCGGGCTGCGACCCGTCGCCGAGATACAGTTCATGGGATTCGTCTACGACGCGATGGGCCAGCTGTTCACCCGGGCGGCGCGCCTGAACGCCCGGTCTCGCGGGCACTACAACTGCTCGATGGTCGTCCGGGTGCCGTACACGGGTGGCATCCGCGCGCCAGACATGCACGGCGAGTCGATGGAGGCGCTCTTCGTCCACCACCCGGGACTGAAGGTGCTCGCGCCGAGCACCCCCTACGACACGAAGGGACTGCTGATCAGCGCCATTCGGGACCCCGACCCCGTCGTGTTCCTCGAGCCCAAGAAGATCTACCGGGCGTTCAAGGAGCCCGTGCCGACGGGGACCTACGAGGTGCCGATGGGCGAGGCCGCCGTCCGTCGCGAGGGTTCGGACGTCTCCGCCTTCACCTGGGGGGCGATGACCCGTCCGACGCTCTCTGCTGCCGAGGAACTCGCGGGCGAGGTGGACGTCGAGGTCGTCGACCTCCGCTCGCTGTGGCCGCTCGACCGCGAGACGATCGTCGAGTCGTTCAAGAATACCGGTCGTGCCGCGGTCGTCCACGAGGCTCCTCGGACCGGTGGGCTTGCGGGCGAGATCACCAGTATCGTCCAGGAGGAGGCCCTGCTCTACCAGGAGGCGCCGGTGAAGCGAGTCACCGGCTACGACGTCGTCTACCCGCTGTACGAACTCGAGGACTACCAGCTCCCGAACACGGCCCGGATACGCGAGGGTATCCGCGAGGCGTTCGAGTTCGGTTGATCGGGGCCGTTCCCGTCCGAGATCCACCGCGGTGGGCGCATGGGTGAGTAGACAGGCCTCGATGTCGGTGCGACCATAGCCCACCTCGTCGAGTCGGTGGAGAAACTGCTGCCAGTGGGTCGGGAAGCCGGTATCGATCACCGTGAGCGCGTTATTGTCCTCGAGAAGATACCAGTTGACGCGGTCGCTGCCGCATCGATACACTCCCTCGGTCAGTTTGGAAATCATCATATGAGTCCGCGAAGGCCGACCATCATGACGATGATAGCGATCATGAACACGGTCTGAAGGAGACCCCACTGCAGGGCCTTCCCGAACAACGCGTCGAGTCGATCGCTATCGGGCTCGTCCTTGTCGAGTTCTACGACCATCTTTGTCGTGGCGAAGTGCAGTGGTCCGAAGCCGTTGACGAGCATCAGCACGCCGATGCCGAGTGCCGCCCACAGCCAGATCGAGGGGTCAGCCCAATACCCGAGCATCTGTGCGAGACCGATGCCAGAACCGACCACACCGATACTGAGGGGTTCGGCGACTACAGCCAGTTTCGGGATGAGCTGGTAGTTGACCGCGCCAGCCGCCTCATCGGGTGCAGCGTCCAGCGACGGTCCGAGTACGAATTTGAAAAAGAAGTCGAGCCCGAACCAGAACGCCCCGAGTGCCACGTGAACGTAAAACATGAGCGCTGCGATGCCCGACAGGTACGCGACCACCGGTGCGCCGATCGTGATGAGGACGGCGGTGATGGCGAACTGCTGATCGGCCCGTTCTACGACTAAACCGAGCTCCTCCCGATGGGATGTCGGCCGGTCAAAAACCGCCATTGTTCGCCTGATTTCGGTGCCATTTGACGCTGTCCGGTCCGTACCGATGGCCATGTACAGTGGCAGCGGACGCTGTATTGGATGTCGTCATGTTCCGGATGTCTCTGTTAGTGTTGTGTCATCGACTTGATGAGCCCCGGGATCCGGGTGGGCTGGTTCTTGTCAGCCCACCCGTTTTTCTCGAGGTATTCACGAAAACTGGTGAATTCGATTCCGAACCGCCGCTCCAGGTTCTCTATATCGATCGCGTAGCCCTCGTCGTTAAACCACTGGAACAGCTCGGCCATCTCCTCACCCATCTCTTTCCGGGCCTCCTCGATCGGGACTGAAACCGGTCGGACGTCAGCATCCGTTACATCGGAAAGGATGCGAGCCATCTCGGCGAGCGTGTGTTCGTCCCCAGCGAGGTCGAAGCCTTCGCCGGCGAACTCGTCGGGATCGGCGAGAATCCGTACGATGATCCGACCGACATCGTCGACGTCGATCATCTGGACGGCGATGCCCTCCTCGATCGGCAGAGCGAGCGTCCCGTCGAGCACATCGTCGAAGGCAGGTTCGAGGTTGTGCATGAACCACACCGGCCGCACGAAGGTCGCGGGCACGTCCAGTGACCTGATGTACCGCTCGACTTTCCCGGCCGGTTCGAGGGCGGCGATGTCGAGATCCCTGTCGTGGTAGCCTGCACCGCTAAAAAGGACGTGGTCGACTCCCGCCTCGGTAGCGGCATCGGCGATGTTCTTTCCGTGACGGACCGACGTTTCGAAGCCGGCTGTCCAGATGTTCGTCACGATGACGACCGCATCGACACCGTCGACAGCGGGTCGGAGTGTCTCCTTGTCGTTCAGGTCCCCTCGTCTGACGTCTACCCCGCGGTCGACGAGAGCGCGTGCGGCCTCGCTGTCAGGCGTCCGTGTCAGACCTCGGACGGCAAACCCCTCGTCGGCCGCCAGGAGATGGTCGATGACGACACCTCCCTGGTTTCCTGTCGCGCCGATTACGAGAACGGCCCTGTTTCCTTCACCGGTTGTCTCCGTCGAACCTTTTGCCATCTGTATCAGGGTCCGTGGCTAGGACAGCCACGGCTATGCCATCGGTTCGGTCGGAATTATAATTTTTGTGATATTAGTGTGAGTCACTCACGGCTGTATGAGGAAGTAACGTTACGTAACTGCTGGACTCTTGGAGCTGTGCGAACTACTCGGGGAGATCGACCGCAGGCATCTCCGCAGCTGTGTGTTCAAACGCCCACTCCTCGAACTCCTCGAACACCCCCGTGAGCGAATCACCCCGCTCCGTCAAGTCGTAGTAGGTGGCGATGGGCCGATCCTCCAAGCGACGGGCAACGAGATCCTGCTCTTCTAACTCCTCAAGAACACGTGAAAGGGTCGTCGAGTCGGCCGTCGTCGTCTCTTGCAGTTCGCTGAAACGCTGTTCGCCGTACAGATGGAGGCTCCGAAGCACGGTGAGTCGCCACTTCGAGCCGACGATCTCGAACGCCCGGGCAACCGGACAGACGTCGAAGACGTCGTCGTCAGGGTCGGGTTTGGGAGGAGGCTCATCACAGCCCATACTGTTAGGTGTTATCACGCCACTCTGTAAAAACTATCCCGGAGTATCTACCAGCAGTCAACGGATGTCCGAGACCCTCCTACGGTCGGCCTCGCTGCTCGCGGGTCGCTCCGCTCCCCGCTCGCATTTCCGAGGTGCTCGCTCAGGTGGACTCGCTTCGCTCGTCCACCAAGGCCCTCGTTCGCTGGCGCTCACGAGGACTCCGCTCGCACCTCGTTACTCCTCCCACTCGGCCGACCGCTTCTCGAGGAACGCCGACAGCCCCTCCTCGGCCTCCTCGGAGCTCACCCGCTCGGACAGCGCCCCCATCGCCTCGTCGAACCAGCGGTCGAGCAGGTCGCCCTCCATCGACGCCCAGAGCCCCTTGATCGCCGCGACGGATGCCGGCCCCGACGAGATCGT
>JBEPXB010000017.1:0-13786 GCA_041642135.1 Halobacteriales archaeon
CGACCTGATCTCGTTCGGGAGCCCGGCCAACCCCGGACTGCTCGAACCCGGCGACGAGGTCGAGATCACCTACGAAGGGATCGGCACGCTCCGGAACACGGTCGCCGACTGAGCGGGGTCACGGAGCCGAGCCCCGGCCGTGATGGGGGACCCGGCGGGCGTGGGCCGACCGGCACGGTCCGTTTCAGGATCTGATGCCGGGGGTAACTGCTTTAGGGTCCCCTCTGAACCACCGGGTGTGGCAGGAGAGCGTACCATCGAGGAGGTACTGAACACCATCGGCGACGAGCACGCCAGGACGGTGCTCGCCGCCATCAGCCGGGAGCCCCGGTCGGCCAAGGAGCTCTCGGAGGAGGTGGGGTTCTCGCTCCCGACGATCTACCGGCGCCTCGAACTGCTCGAGGAACACGACCTCATCAAGCAGCGGACCGCCATCGCGGACGACGGCAACCACTTCAAGATATACGAGTGCAACTTCGACAGCACGGTCATCACCCTGAAGGACGACGAGTACCAGGTCCGCATCTACCGCCGGGAGAACCTCCCCGACCGCTTCTCGCAGCTCTGGGAGGAGCTGGGTGCCGAATGAGTCCCCGGGACGTCCGGCCACGCGAGCGCCCCGCTCGCGTCCGTATCCGAACGAGCGCGGTTCGTGAGTCGTCACTGAGGCTTTTAAAGGCTGGCAGTAAGTGGTGAAACAGGAATGGTCGACGTCGCACAACTGGCGCTGATGTTCATGCGGCTGGTGCTGTTCGGCCTCTCGCTGGGGCTCACCGTCATCAGCTTCCAGGCCTACAGTCAGAAGGGGACCGAGCGGCTCCAGTCCGCGTTCATCGGTTTCGCCTTCGTGAGCATGGGCGTCGCGGTCACTAACCTCACGACCCAGCTGAGCGCGGGCGGCGAGGCCGGCGCGAGCCTCGTCTACTTCCAGATGGCCGAGACCGTCCCGTTCATCATCGGCTTCGCGATGATCTACGTCTCGCTCTATCGGTAGGCTGGCCCAGGGGTCCGTCCATGAAACCCGATGGAACGCCGTCCTTCGGAAGATGGGATCGAGAGTGAGAGAGGAACCGTCCGGGTCTCACTCCTCGTTGAAGACTTCCTCGACACGTTGCACCGGCGCGTAGTAACCGCGCTCTCTTCGCCAGGTATCGAGCCACTGATTCGCCGTCTCGATGTCCAGTACGCCCTGATCTATCCCCAAGACCAGCAGCCCGATGGATCCGGTCAGTCGCGCGCTGCTTTCCTCCACCAGCTCCCGGGCAGCGATATCATCCGTCGCAAGAGTTCCCTGCTCTACCGCAGCATAGGCCACTGACTCCGCCTCGCCGGGGTCCAGACGCTCTCCCAACTGATCCGCCCACTCACCGATCATGGTACCCGGAGTTTCGTGCAGCCGGATCCCATCGTCGATAGCGTCGACAGCCGGCTGGAGGAAGTCGTATCCAGCAGCGATCCCCTCCCGGAGTTCCCGAGCTACTTCGGGGGTGACCGCGGGGTCCTCGAGGAGGTCGATCAGCCAGTCCACCGAATCGGTGCTGGCGAAGTTACTCAACACCGTCGAGTCCAGAAAAACCGGCTGTTGCAGCCCCATCGCAGCTATCGATCCAGTGCGACGTCGACCTCGGCGTCCAGTTGTTCCTTCGACCGAGGGCCGTACAGCGCGTGGAACCCCGAATCACGGAGGATTTCCTCGAATTCCCAGCGGCTTAAGCCCGCCTCCTCAGCCGCTTTCCCCAGGGAAACGTCACCGAGGACGTACCGCCCGATGGCAGTTGCGAGGTCGTCATCGGGATCGGTAGTAAGGTCGGACGCCATACTCACTCCCGTCTCGGGTCCGGAGGCGTATGAATCTACCCGCTCTTCGAAAGGTGCCGAGTCCGGCTCGATCCTATTTCGGTAGATGAGATGATTTCCGGTCGAGCACGAAATGGGTCGTTGTTCCGACGACGACCACGACCACCAACGATCGAGCTACCGAGGCCCGCTACCGAAAGACGGGTGGTACTCTATCGATTCACGAGACAGGTACGTTTCGGTGACGAGTGTAAAAAACGGGACCGCCGAGACACGACTTCGTCGCGCCTCGAGGACCCGAACGAGTTACGGGACCGCCGAGAATCGAACTCGGTTCCTGCGGACCCCATCCGCAGAGGATACCACTACCCCACGGTCCCTGGCGTGTGCGAGGACGACCGTGCCCGAATTAAGGGTGTCGCTTCGCCCCGGAGCGACCGCCGCCGGGAGGCGACGCGGCTCCCGGTCGCTCAGACGAGCACTCGCTCCAGGTCGACGACCGTCCCCGAGTCGGCCTCGGGATCACCGACGAGCGTGCCGATGCAGACCGCCGCGCCGTCCGCCGTGTAGCAGGCCACCAGCGATCCCCGTTCGGCGTCCCCGAGCGTCGACCCGACGATCCCGGGCGCGTAGACCGGCGCGCCGTGGGCGATCTCCGCGGCGGCACTCTCCGCGACGGTCAGCGACGGCAACCCCTCGAGTGCGCGCTCGGCGGGGTCGACCGCCTCGCGGAGCCACGACTCCTCTCCGTCCTCGCGCCAGAACGCGAGGGCGTCGGCCAGGTCGTGCAGCGTCACGAGGTCCGTGTCGTCGAACCCCCCGGTGCCGATCCGTCGGAGGTGGCCCATGTGCGCGCCGGTCCCGAGCGCGAGGCCGAGGTCGTGACAGAGTTTGCGGATATAGGTGCCGGCCTCGCACTCCACCCGGAGGAGGACCTGCCGGTCCCGAACCTCGAGGACGTCGAGGGCGTGTATCGTGCGGGTTCGGAGCCGCCGCCTGACGGCGGATTTGCGGGGGGGCTTCTGGTAGAGTTCGCCCTCGAACCCGGCGGCGGTCTCCCGGAGGTCCGCCGGGGCGGGGCCGTGGAGTTCCAGCACCGCGACGTACGCCTTCCGGGCGTCGTCGAACACCTGTGCGGCGCGGGTCGCGTCACCGAGGAGGACGGGCAGACAGCCCGTGACCTTCGGGTCGAGGGTACCGGCGTGGGCGGCCCGGTCGACGCCGGCGAGGTCCCGGACCCACGCGGCGACCTGGTGGGCGGAGGGGCCGGGCGGCTTGTCGAGATTGATAACGCCGAACGAGAGCAGGTCGGCCGGCGACCGCTCGTCTGGGGGTCCGCGCATGGGTGGGGTGCTGTGAGTGGGAGCGATCAGGAGAAGTCGTACTCGACCTCGACGGGAGTCTTGCCCTCGTCGCCCTCGGGGTCGTACGCCCGGAGGATGGTGGCGACCGCCTCGACGACCCCCTCGGGGTCCAGCCGGGCGGTGTTCAGCACGAGGTCGTAGATCGAGAGCTCCTCGATGTCGATCCCGTAGTACTCGCGGTAGCGCTTTGCCTCGCTCGCCGCGCGGGCCTGGGTCTCCTCGCGAGCGAGGTCGATGGGTTTGTCCTCCCGTTCGGCGATGCGCCGGGCTCGGATCTCCAGCGGCGCGTCGAGCCAGACCCTGAAGTCGGCGTGTTCGCCGGCCATCCAGCCCGCGAGCCGCGACTCGAGGACCAGGTCGTCGCGGGCCGCGGCGGTCTCGCGCAGGCGGCGGTCGAGGTCGCGGTCGATAGCCTCGTCCTCCTCGGCCTGCCGGTTGAGCTCCAGGGGGGTCAGCCCACGCTCGTCGGCGAGGTCCCGGAAGATGTCGCCCCCGCTGACGTGGTCGTAGCCGAGGGCCTCGGCGAGCGCCGCCGCGGCGGTGCTCTTCCCGGACCCCGCGGGTCCGGAGATGGTGACCAACATGCGACTACTCCGTCTCTCCGGTAGAAAGAGGTTGTCCTTCGCGCAGGGAGTGGTCCGTGGATGCGTGGCACGTGGTCCTGTGGTCGCGACCCACCAGGAGACGGCGGCCGGGACGGTCACGCTCACGGACGGACGGTCGGGACTACGGTCGGTACTGTTCGGTGACGTCCTCGAGTTCGTGCTCGCCCTCGGGGACCCGGTAGGCGACGAGGACCTCCCGCTCGGCGTCCGGCGAGTTCACGGTCTTGTCGACGGCGTAGCCGACGTAGGTGCAGTGCTCGGGCGTGAACTCCACGACCGAGTAGCCCCAGTGGTGACTGTCGAAGAACTCGATGTGGGGGTTCATCGCCGGGACGAGCCAGGAGAGGACCGGCTCGGTGACCCGCCGACGCCATCCGCGGGTGAGGTCGAGCGCCTCGGCGACGTTGATCGAGGTGATCGCGGGCGTCATGAACTCGACGCCGATCCGCTCGCCCTTCGCGACCCCCTCCCCGCCCCGAACCCGACCGGGGTAGGAGGTCTGCTGGTAGGCCGCGACGTAGCAGTGCATGTCCCCCGTGAGGGTGACGTAGTTCTCGACGCCCGCGGTCGCGACCGCCTCGGTGATCTTCTGTCGTTCGCGGGTGTAGCCGTCCCAGCCACCCTGCACGGGATAGATCGAGAGCGGGCCGCTTCCGAGCCGGAGCGGCACCGTGAGCACCTCGTCGGCCCACACCGTCCACGTCGTCTCGGAACCGGTGATCGTGTCGATCAGCCACTCCCGCTGGACGTCGCCGAGCATCGTCCGGCCGATGGGCTCGTACTGCGGGCCGACGTTGTCGGGGGTCGGGATCGCCTCTCGGGGCGGGTCGCGGAACAGCCGCTCGTCGGTCATCGCCAGGGTGACGAGGTCGCCGAACTCGAACGAGCGCCACAGTCGAAACCGCTCCTGGATCGACTCGCCCTCCGGGTCGTACTGGACCCGGGCGGGCATGTACTCCCACCAGGCGTGCATCGCGTCGGCGATCAGGTGTGTCATGAACTCGGGGTCGTCCCCGCGCGGATGGTCGCCGGCCGGAGCGTCGGTCCGGTAGTCCCAGTAGACGTCGTTTACCATCTCGTGGTCGTCCCAGCCGGCGATGAGCGTGTGCGATTCGAGCGCCTCCTGCAGGAATCGGTCCGAGCGGTACGTCCGGTAGAGGTAGCGGTAGTCCGCCAGGCCCTGCACCCGGTCGTGGCCGTTCGGGAGCTCCTTCTCCCGGTCGGAGTAGTCGTAGGAGCCGAGCCCCTTGAACTCCCCCGCGTCGGACTCGTAGACGAAATCGCCCACGTGGACGAGGAAGTCGACGTCCTCCCGTGCGACGTGGTGGTAGGCGCCGTAGTAGCCGTTCAGGTAGTCCTGGCACGCGAGGACGGCGAACCGGATCGAGTCGGGCGAGTCGTCGGGGGCTGGGAGCGTCCTGCACCGGCCCGTCCGGGAGGCGACGCCGTCGTAGACGAACCGGTAGTGGTACTCGCTGTCGGGTTCGAGGTGCCCCTCCAGGTCGACCTTCACCGTGTGGTCGTGGGCCGCGACCGCCTCGCCGTCCTCGACGATCCCCTCGTAGACCACCTCCTCGAACCGCTCGTCCGTCGCGACCTGCACCGCGAGCGGCTCCTCCGGGTCGAAGGCGGACGGGACGACCCGCGTCCAGACGATGACCCCTTCGGGGGTGGGTCCGCCGCTCGCCACCGACTGCGGGAACGTCCGGTCGGGGTCGGCCTCGGGGTCGAACTCGAAGACGCCGCCCTCCGCGGCCTCGGTCAGGCCGACCGCCCGCGAGAGGTCGTGCGAGTCCAGTTCCGAGAGCAGTTCCGCGTGGTCGTCGACGCCGCGCGCCGGCTCGTCGCGCCCGTCCAGGTCGGCCCACCGCTCTGTCATCGACGACGGTTCGTCCCCGGCGGGGATGGCGGTTTCGGCCGACGACTGACCCGTTCTGCCGGGACTCAGGGCCGGGAGTCCTCGACCACCGGGTACGACTGGCGCGTCCCCGTGGTGTTGCGCGCGAGGATCCGCGCGTTCGGGGCCAGTCGACCGTCGTCCCTGACGTCGGTCGTCGCCTGATAGTGGAGAACAGTCAGGTCGAGGCAGGCGTTGAGGAGTTCGTTCGCCGCGAACCGGTACCGGTCGCTGCTCGGACCGGCGGCCGCCTCGTCGGTCGAGCGGAGGTGGTGCTCGACGTACAGGACCCCGCCGGACCTGAGCGCCTCCTTGATGTCCGGGAAGCGGTCGACCGCCCGGTAGTAGCTGATCGTGATCACGTCGTAGGCGTCCTCCGGGAAGGCGTAGTTCGGGACGTCGGCCCGTATCCACTCCGTGCGGTCCTCGACGCCGCGTTCCCTTGCGTTCTCGCGGGCGATCCGGAGCCCCTCGACCGACCGGTCGATACCGTCCACGTCGTACCCCTGTTCGGCGAGGAAGACCGCGTTGCGCCCCGTGCCGGTGGCGATATCCAGTGCCCGGCCCTCCGGGAACGTCCCGACGTACCGTTTCAGAACCGGGGAGGGTTCGGGGTCCTGCGGGTACTCGCCCTCGCGGAACCGTTCGTCCCAGGCCCAGGTGGTCATGGTCGGTGATGGATCGCCCCCCGACAAAGGGTCGGTGGTGTCGCTGCGTTACGCGATACCTGCCCGCCACCCGTAGTGAAAATGAGACCCCGGACGTATCTCGCAGGGGAAAAATTGTTATGAATTTGATATGGTCCGGGTGCGAGAATCGAACCCGCTTCTCAGCCTCCACAAGGCTGAAGGATGACCATTACCCCAACCCGGACACGCTGGGCTGCGGTTTCATCTAACCCGGAGACGCCCAAATACGTTTCGACATTTGCGGCCCCGTGCGAGGTCGCTACACGGCCCCCCTTCCCTCAAACCCGAGGGTGTGCTACTACCACTCATGCTCAGAGTGGGACAGGAGGCACCGGAGTTCACACTGCCCGGGGCGGCCGCGGGCAGGTTCGACGACCACGCGCTCTCGGAGTACACGGACCGGGGGTGGACGGTCGTGCTCGTCTTCTACCCGTTCGATTTCCACCCCGCGTGTACCGACCAGTGGTGTTCGCTGCGGGACGCCGACTGGCTGACGATGCTCGACGACGTGGTCGTCCTCGGCGTCGGGGCCGACGGGGTCTACGCCCACGGCGAGTACGCGCTCCAGCACGACATCGGGTTCACGCTCCTCTCCGATACGGACGGGCGGGTCGCCCGGGCCTACGGCGTGCTGGCCGACGAGTTCGAGAACCACCGCGGCGTCCCCGAACGAGCGACGTTCGTGGTCGATCCTGGTCAAATCGTCCGGTTCGCGTGGTCGGCCGACGGCCCCGAGGACCAGCCGGACATGGACGCGCTGCGGGAGGCGGCGACCCTCCGTGACGGCGAGCACGCCCTCGAGGGCGCCGACGGGCCGGTCTGAGAGCCGACGCGAGTGGACACGCTTTTGCCCCGCGCGCGACTACCTCGTAGACAGAGACGTGGCGATCACGGACAAGATATACGTCAAGAACCACCGCCAGCTGGCCTCGCAACTCGAGACGCGCTTCCCCAAGAGCGCGTTCTCCGGCGCGACGCTCGACCTGCTGTTCCAGGGCGAGAACCTCGCGAAACTGGACGATGCGAGCCAGGAGCGGGTGCTGGACTTCGCGACGGACTTCCTCGACTGTGACTGCCAGTCCAACCCCCACTGCGGGCACCCCGAGCGGAAGTTCGTCCGCTACCTGCTCTCCCTCCGCGAGCAGGGGCTCGGCCCGGAGGGCATCGTCGACGCGATGGGCGCGGACTACATGCTGTACGCCTACCCGGGCGACGTGCTCTCCTTCCTCGACGACGCCGTGCGGACCCTGGAGGCGACGGAGGAGCTCGCGGACGTCGACGGACGCGAGGAGGCGGCACGGGAGGCGCGCGAGGCCCGTCGGCGGTTGACGTAGGTCCGGATCCGGTGGAGAGGACTCCCAGATAGAGGCGTGTCGTAGAGGGCGCGGCCCGTGGATCGAGCCGCCTCACGGGCCGGTCGGGTCGGCGGACGTCGAGCCGTTCGCATGCGGGAGGTCGGCTGGAACTGCCCACGCGATGGGTCTGCGGGGACCACTCCGTGGTCGTGGGGGAGCGTAGCGCCGACCGGGCCTACCCGTCCTCGTCTATCTCGTGTCCGCAGAGCGAACACACGCCCTCGTCGGCCACCTCGAACCCACAGTTCGGACACCGCCTTCGGGTGTCGTCCATGACCTCCGTTCGGAACTGCCGGTAATAAAGGCGGGCAGGTATTCACGTTTCCGAACGGACCCCGAACGCACCGCGGAGTCGGCGCGGTAGCTCCCGACGGGACGGGAAAGTGGCTCGGGACGGGCGCCTATCCGAGCCGGAACGGCTGGTCCTCGGTCTCCTGCTCGTCGAGGTCGTCGAGCATGATGACCTCCTCGTCCTCCTGCTCCTCGAGGCGCTGGGAGAGCTTGGTGACGTAGCGCTTGTACTCGTCGAGCTGCTCGCGGAGGTGCTCGGCCTCGAGCTCGAGGCGCTCGTGCTCGCGGATGAACGACTTGGGCACCTCGACCTTCGGCGGGAACGACTCCGGCCCCGAGGTGTTCGAGTCGTCCACCTCGTGCTCCGGGACGACGCGAACCTGACCGTCGTGGGCAACGAGCATGTCCACGTAGTCGCGGAAGACGGCCGAGAGCGAGATGTCGCGCTCCTCCGCTATCTCCCGCAGGGTCTCGAAGGCGTCCTCGTTGACCCTGAAGGAGATGGTCTTGTTCTTGTTGCCCATGCTACGAGGGAGTCGTAGCTCTCACTACTTAACCGTTCGTCAGACGTCCGCACGCCGGACGGTCCGGACCGCGAACACGGAAGCGGGCGCGCGTACTCGATCCGCTTCCGGAGGCGCTACCGCCCGCATGATACGGTCGTGCGTAATTCGTTACCGCCTCACGGCCCCTCGTTCCGTCCCACCGGTCTCGAGCACCGATCGTCCTGAAGATCGCTGAAAACGGTTACGCACGACCGTATGAGGGCTGTCGTAGTCCTTTACCGGCGATCTACCGACTCCATACGAGCGATCGCCGGCAAACCGTTACGACAGCCCTTATCGGACCGCGTCGACGGCGTCGGCGTCGGGTTCCGCCCCGGCGGAGTCGCCGTCCTCCAGGCTCTCGAGTGCCTCGATGACTCGGTCGCGGTAGGTCTCGACCAGGCCGCCGTAGCGCTCGCGGGCCATCCGGGCGTACTCGTTGCCCTCCTCGTCGAACGCCTCGATGCGGTCGAGCGTACGCTCGGCCGTCTCGACCACCCAGCGGTCGCGGGTGTCGGCGTCGACGACCGTGATGGACTCGGGTCGGAGCGAGACGAGCACGTCCCCCTCCTCTGCGTCCTCCGGCTCGTAGGTGCGTGGCTTGCCGACGATGGCGACGTACGCCGGCGGTTCGAGGTCCCGGAGCATCGCCGCCGCGTCGGGCTGGTACTGCCCGGCGTAGACGAAGAACGTCCCCGTCGGGTCGACGACGCGCCCGCGCCAGTACTCCGAGTCCTCCCCGATGTCCTCCTTCTCGGTCAGCGTGCCGACGACGAACGTCCGGTTGGCGCGCTCGCCCGTCGGCAGCAGCAGGTAGATGGGCGCCCGCTCGTCGTCGGACTCCTTGAACGTGTAGCCGGCGTCGTTGAACTCGCTCGCGAAGACGCGCCGGGCGACCTTCCGCGTGGGGATGGCGTTGGAACTCATCTCAGATCGACCTCGCTCGGATCAGCGTCGGTTCGGCGTCGATGGCGCCGGTCAGCTCCTCTACCTCGTCCGCGAGGACGTACCGGCCGAGCTCCGGCCCGGTGACCCGGTAGTACTTTCCGAGTACCGTTCCGCGCATCTCGTCGGCCACGACGGTCGTGTCGAGCGCGTCCATGGCCATCTCCTTGGCCGTCTCGAGCGAGATGCCCGTCAGCTCCTCGGTCGCCTCCTCGCCGAAGATGACCTCGTGGATCGCGTCGCCGTCGTCGAGGACGCCCTTGATCCGGAGGTCGAACTCGCCCTCGACCTCGCCGTGCTCGGAACAGCGGCCGTTCTGGAGGACGCGCGTACACCCCTCCTCGGGGCAACGCTTGATCAGCCCGCTTCCCGACTGTATATCGACGAGCGCGCCCGTCACCTCGACGGCGCCGTCGCCGACCTCGATCTCCTCGTCCAGCTCCGTGATGCTCGTGGTCCGGTTGAGCTTGACCGAGTACCGGCCCTCGTACTCGTCGGTGACGACGTTCCCCAGGGCGTAGACCTTCCCCTCCTCGAGTTCGGGGAGGTCGCTCGTCTCGAAGGCGACGAACTTCACCGTCCCGGATTCGTCCCCGAGCAGCCCCACCTGGGCGATGCTCTCGGAGCGGGGCTCCCAGAGCTCGACGACCTTCGCGCGGACGTCGACCCACTGTTCGTCCTCGTCGATGGTGCCGACCTCGACGGTCTCGTTGCCGCCCCTGGAACCGAGGTCGTCCCGGTCCATCCCGGCCTTCTCGAGGTACGTGCTCTCGACGCTCCGGGTCGCCTCGTCGAGCGGAACCCGGTACTCGTTGACGAGGGTGTCCAGTCGCTCCTCGATCTCCTCTACCGTGAGCCCGTCCACCTTGCCGGCGAACTGCTCGTGTATCTCTGCCGCGGTCTCTCGCAGGTCAGTCATGGGTTTGCTCGCCTCCGCGTGGTATCAATGGGAGGCGTACGCCGGTTGGTTCCCTATCGTATTTAAGCGTACGGTAGCTCGGCGGAAGTGAAACTGTGGTCCCGCGGTCGAGCGTCGCCAGCACCCGTGGGAGTCGTTTCGACCGTCCCGTCGATAGTCGACCGACCGGGTTCCAGCCGGGCGCGGCCAGGAGCCCGTGTAGAAGTGTCCGAGCGACAAAGGTCCTCCCCCCAGAGATGCATCCCCATCCCCCCTCCCGCTTCCGTTCCCGTTCCGTTCACGCCACAACCGCTTTCTCTCCCCCGAGCGCGTGGCCCCCACCACGTGCTCGCCCCGATCCCCCGAACTGCCCGCTAGATCCCCACCGCGGGTTCCCCCCGTTCCCGCGCTTCGAGCCGCTCGCGGTGGAGCGAGAGGCGGCGTTCCAGCCGCTCTATCTCCCGCTCGAGCCGGGCGAACGCCTCGTTCGTCGCGAGCTCCTCCCGCGAGTGCTCCATCTCGAGGACGTTCCGGCGGACCCGCTTCGCCGAGAGCTCCTGGCGCAGGGCCTCGTAGCCCTCCACTTCGAGCAGCGACTCGACGCTCCGCAGCAGCGACTCCTCGGTGACCGGCTCCACCAGGTAGTCGTCGAACCCCCTGTCGACGACGTCGAAGTCCGGTCGCCTGTCGGTCACGAGCGCGACGGGACAGTCAAAGCCCGCATCGCGGATCGAGACCAGCACGAGGTCGTCCGAGACCTCCGATATCCGACGGTGTAGCAGGACCGCGTCGATGGCGTCGGGGTCCCCCCGCAGTGTCTCGACGGCGTCCTCGTCGTCCTCGGCGGTGTGGACCTCGTATCGTCCGGCGAGCCAGCCGCCGTAGCGGTCGGCTACCTCCTGGTCGTCGTCGACGACCAGCACCGTCGGGCGTCCGTCGTTCGCCTGTTCCCCTGCCATCGATACCTCCTACACGGTACCCACCTATAACCACCCGACAGCGTTTTCTCGCGATGAAAAACCCGTCAGACGCGGCGGGCGGAACGCCGACGAGTCTCGGGATTCGATTACCATTTCATACACGCGAGCACGCGGACACGAACACGCG
The DNA here is from genome assembly GCA_041642135.1 of Halobacteriales archaeon. Taxonomy (GTDB): domain Archaea; phylum Halobacteriota; class Halobacteria; order Halobacteriales; family Haloarculaceae; genus Salinirubellus. The sequence continues at coordinate 11,494 of JBEPXB010000017.1, forward strand.
AGGGCAGACCCACGACGTGGCCCTGGCGGAGCCACGTGGCGACGGAACCGGGATGCGACCGGATCGTGCCGAAACGCGCGGGTCCAGGCGGTCACGGTTTCCGGGCCACCCGCGTGGCGTCTCATACGGTCGTGCGTAACTGGTCTCAGCGACCTTCGGGACGATCGGCGTTTCGAGACCGATACGGCGGACTCGGATCCACGAGTCGGTAACGAATTACGCACGACCGTATCAGTCGCTCTCGCGGTGGTCGTAGGCCCGGAGCACCTCGAGGGGGACGTCCTCGGTGACCTCCTCGGCGGTCGCCTCGAGCACGACCGGTGGCGCACGGCCGGCCTCGTGGGCCTCCACCCACCGCGGGACGCAGAGACACCAGCGGTCCCCCGGATGGAGGCCGGGGAAGTCGAGCTCCGGCCGGGGCGTCACGAGGTCGTTCCCACGCTCCCGGGAGAACTCGAGGAACTCCTGCGTGAGCACGGCACACACCTCGTGGCGGCCGGGGTCGCGCCGCAGGTGGTGACACGTCCCGTCTCGGAGGTAGCCGGTCGATAGCTCGGTTCCGCAGGCCACGAGTTCCGTCCCGAGGACGTTCCGCTCGTCGTCGGTCGACACGCGCCGACGTCGGGTCGGCACGCACAAAACGCCCCCGGTCACCCTCCGAGCGCGCGTCGCCACGAGGCCGGGGGGTCGACGACCGTCTCCGGCCGTCCGGTCAACGGGCCGTCAGGAACCGTTCGGGGACGTACGCCCGGACGCTCGCGGGGAGGGCGGCCGCGAGCCGCTCGGAGACGGACGCCACCCGCCGGCGGAGGGCGACCCACGTCGCGGAGACGACGAGCACGCCGATCAGGCCCGCCCGGACGAGCGGCTCGTCGCCGAAGGCGAGGAACGCGGGGGCGCTCAGGAGCCCCGCCAGCAGGAGGTCCTCGGGCGCGCCGTCGTAGGGAACCCACCGCTTCGGCGGGAGCCACCGGCCGTTCAGGTGGTCGTAGACCGCCCGGTCGGAGTTGCCCTCCCAGGGTCTGAGTTCGAGACCGCCGCCGAACGCGTCCATGACCGAGTGGACCGCCGCGCCGAGGAGGAAGAGGACAGCCGCGAGTGAGAGCAGGGTGGCCGAGAGCGCGGCGACGACGAGCGCGGCCGCGACCGCGGCCCAGTAGTATGCGGGGTAGTGGAGCGTCCGCCGGTGGCCGGCGTAGAGGTCCAGATCGGGGAAGACGCTCCCGGCGACCGCGGCGGCGAGCGCGACCGGCGCGGTCTCCGGGAAGGCCGTCGCCGCCGCGGCCGCGATGGCCGCGCCGACGAGGGCGTGGGTCGTCGCCATCATCGGCCGGGTGTAGTCGGTCGCGCTACTTACGCTGACCGGGTGGCTCGCTATCGCACCGCACGGGACGCTCCGACGCCGCCCCGTGACCGCCGATCACCGCTCCTCACTGCCCGTCGGCTCCGGCGATAGCTCGCTCGCGGCGCGGTAGACCATCCGCATCGGCAGCCCCTCGGGATCGTTCGGCGGGTCCTCGGGGAGCGAGCGGAGTTCGCCCTCGCCCGGGCGGACGGTGAGCGCGAGCGCCGTCGCGTCGAGTACGTCCGCGACGGCCACCTCGTGGCCGCCGGTCGCCTCCGAGGCCGCCACGACGTCGACCGGCGCGTCCGGGTCGAACTCGGCCAGCGTCCGGAGCCGCTCGGCGTACCCCGCGGCCGTCCGGCCGTCGTATTCGAGGGGTTCGCCCCGGAAGGCCCTGAAACAGAGTTCGGGGTGGGCCTCCATCGCCACGGGTCGGGCCTCCGGGATGGCCGAGAGCAGTTCGTCCACCTCGGCGACGGCGGCGGCCTCGTCGAACGCCTCGCGGGCGAGGCGGCGACCGGCCTTGCGCTCGTTGACGCGGCTCGCGGTCTGGTAGCGCTGCTTGCGGGTCGCCTCCCGGACCGGGGCGTCGTAGACGGTCGACCGGCGGGGGCCGAGCAGTTCGCGAGAGAGCCGGTCCGGCGGGCGGGGTTCCTCGCCCCGTTCCCGGAGCCCCACCGGGACGGGGACGGCGATGTGTTCTGCGCTCTCCTCGTAGCGACCCCAGAGCGAGCCGAACTCCGCGAACACCGCGGCGTGATCGAACCCACTCCCCCGGTGGACGACGGCGACCCAGCCGTCCGCACACAGCGCGGTCCCGACGAACCGCGTCGCCTCGACTGACACGGTCGATCGGAGTCGGCCCGCAACCCTATATCCATCGACGCTTCTCCGCCGTGTGTTCAGGTGGTGAAACCGCTCTCGACCCATTAAGTGTAGGGAGATAGT
>JBEPXB010000018.1:0-13722 GCA_041642135.1 Halobacteriales archaeon
CCGGTCGACGATGGTGAGCTTGTCCGAGGCGAACGTGCGGGACTCGCCGCCGAACAGCAGCCGCAGCCGGTCGGTCTCGTCGGCGCGCAGGTACTGCCCGCCGGTCGCGCCGGCGACCTCCGTCAGCAGCTGGTCGTTCACGGGGCTGCCGACGCCGACGGTGACGACCTGGATCCCCTGTGCGCCGAGCCGGCGGGCCACCGGCGCGGCGGTGCTCCCGCGGTCGTTCCCGTCGCTGATGACGATGACCGTCCCGGTCCCGCCGAGCATCTCGGCGGCGCCCCGCAGCCCGATCCCGATGTCGGTCCCGCCGCGGCTGTTCAGCCGCCGGATCTTCTCCCGGAGCTGTGCGCGGTTCCCCTGCAGGTCGACGATGTCCTGGACCCGATACGCCTGGGTGTTGAACCCGACGATGCCCACCTCGTTCCCGTCGCCGAGCTGTTCGAGGACGTCCAGCGCGATGGCCTTCTGGACGCGCATCCCCGCCTCCGCGCTCGAGGAGACGTCCACGAGCAGGACGATGCGGGCCGTCCGGCCCCCGCCCTCGCCGAACGAGACGGGGAGCGTGGCCGCGAGCGAGGAGTCCTGGTAACCCCCGCGGTCGTAGGCGTTCGGCCCGCCCGCGACGACCAGGCCCGTCCCGTCGATCACCGCCCGCTGGAGCGCCGAGACGTTCCCCAGTTGCGAGGCGGGGACGTCCTGTATCACGACGGACTGGTACGGCGAGAGGTCCGAGGGGATCGACTCCGCCTGGTCGAGGTCGTAGAGCTGGTCGAGCAGTTCGCCGAACGGGTACTCCCCGCGGGCGACGTAGAGCACCTTCGGCTTCGGGACCACCCGGACGGACTTCCGATAGACGTCGTTGGCCGCGAACCGGTCCTCGTTGTCGAGCCGGACCACGAGTTCGTGGCTGCCGACGTCCGAGAAGGCGTAGGTGAACTCGAAGGCGCCCGCCCCCCGGACCTCCCCGGTCGCGACCGGCGTCCCGTCGGCGTAGACGGTCACCGTCCGCGACTCGTTCCCGAGGTCCGCGCCGTCGACGCGGACGAGGAAGGCGTTCTGGACGCCGACGCTGGTCTTCGCGGGTCCCGCGAGGGTGACGTACCGCTCGGGCGACCCGACCGCCAGATCGACCGTGTGGACCGTCGCGTTCGCGCTCCGGGCGACCTCGCCGGCCTCCTGGAGCGACCGGCCACCCGTGACCTGTCCGTCGGAGACGAGCAGCAGCGACGCCCCCCGGTCGACGTTGGCGACGACGGCGTCGCCGATCCGCGAGGTGTTCTCCGAGGCGACGACCGACCGGGTCACCGGCACCCCCTCCGCCTCGATGGCGGCCGCCAGCGCCCCGGGGGCGGCGCCGGTCACATCCATCGACGCCGACTCGTCGACGAGCATCCGGACCCGGGGGTCGCCGGGGGTCGTCCGCGAGGCGACAGTGTACGGTCCTGCCGCGGCGACGACGAGACAGACCACGACGACCACCCGCGAGGCGAACAGGATGGCGCGGCGTCGGCGCGACCAGTCCCCGCCGGACCCCCGGAGCCGGAAGGTGAGCCAGCCGACGAGCGCGAGCGCGGCGGGCAGCGCGAGGAGGACGAGCGGGAGTTCGACCCCGACGGTCACCCCCTCGACGGTGGTCTCGAGCGCCGAGTCGGGGCCGAATCCGAACACCTGCGCCGCGCTCGCGGCCGTCGTCCCGCCGGGGAGGACGCCGGTCGCCATCAGAGGTCACCCCGCCAGCGCAGGTAGGACAGTTCGGCGAGCACGAACAGGAGCGCCCCGCCCGCGGCGACCGGCGAGAGGTCGAGCGGGCGCGGGACCGTCTCCTCGCGCTCCTGGACCACCCCGCCGGGACCGGTCGAGAGCGGCGGCGCCGAGACGTTCGACTCCGGCTCGCTGAGCAGCGAGGCGCCGATCCGAGCCCCGCCGTAGCGGTAGAACCCGGCCTCCGTGAGGACGAGCGCCCCCGACTCGGGGGTCAGTTCCCCGCCGGGCGCCTCGACGGTCGTCCCGTTCGGGACCGGGATGCGCGTCCCCGTCGGGTAGTTGGTCTCGGCGAGCGTCTCCCGGCCGGCCGCGTCGTAGACCGCCCGCTTCCAGAACACCGGGTACTGGTAGTGGAAGTGGAACGCCGAGTCGGACTGGAGGTAGCCGTAGTAGATGACGCGTCCCTCGCCGAGGGGGGCGCGGGCAACGAACGGCGAGCCGTCGGCGGTGACGACCGACTCCGTCCCCTCCTTCGCTTCGGCCTCGAGGTACACCTCCGGCGGCGGGAACTGGATCCCGCGGGTCAGCGGGTCGTCAGTGGTCCGTAGCGAGGGGTTGCTCCCGGTGCCGTCCGGCTCCACCGGGAGCAGTTCCCCGTAACCCACCGACCGGATGTCGCCCTGTGCGCCGACGACGACCCCACCGCCCCGCCGGGCGATCTCGGCCGCCTGCTGTCGCGTCGACTGGAGCAGGCGGTCGCCGTCGACGCCCGAGAACACGACCACGTCGTAGGACTCGGTGATGGTCGTCGGCGGCTGGTCGACCGTCAGCTCCACCTCCTCGAGCACCTCCAGGGCCGTCCGCAGGTAGCGGTTCTCCTCGTTGGTCAGCAGCAGCACCCGTATCCGTGCCCGGTCCGGGCCCGCGACGTAGAGCCGGTCGTCGACGGGGAACGCGTCGCCGGGCGTGATCCGGAGCTCGCTGTTCCCCGTCGGGACCCCGAACGTGGCGGTGCCGACATCGCCCGGACCGAGCGCGAGCCGCTCGCGCTCGCCGCCGAGCTGGACCGTCCGCTCGACCTCGCTCTCGCCGTAGTTCTTCACCGAGACCGTGACGTCCGTCCGGCCGTACTCGGCGCCGACGATGCCGACGTTGTCGACGACTCCACCCACTTGTCTGACGTCGACGGTGTAGCCGCGACCGCGGACGGTCTCGACGGCGCCCCGCCAGCCGTCCGCCCCCGCGAAGTCCGAGATCACGACGATCCGGGCCTCCCGGCCGGCGACGGCAGCGGCGGCCGTGATCGCGGCGGCCAGGTCGCCGTCGGCGTCCGTCGCCTCCACGTCGCCGAGGGCGGCGAGGGCGTCCGCTTCGCTGCCGCGCCTGAGCACCAGTTCGGGGGTCGTCCGGGCGACGACGAGCGACGTCGTCCCCGTGGCGACCTCCTCGGCGATCGACTTCGCGCGGGCGAACCGCGTCCCCTCGCCCGCGTCGGCGACGGTCATGCTCGCGCTCGCGTCGAGGACGACCACCGTCTCCTCGACGGTCTGCGTGCCGCTCACGGTCACGTAGGGCGAGGCGAGCGCGAGGGCGAGCGCGACGAGGACGAGCGCCTGTATCAGCAGCAGGAGGTTCCGGCGGAGCTGTTCGAACGCGGGGTTGTCGGTCCCGGTCTCCTCGCCGCTGGTGAGGAACTCGAGCGTCGGCAGCCGCAGCCGCGTCGGCTCCGGGCGTACCAGGTAGAGGAGGACGAGGGGGACCAGGGCGGCGAGGGCGGTCAGGCCGAGCGGGGTGAGGAAGACGTCCGCGAGTCCTGCCATCACTCCTCCCAGCGTGTCGCCCGATAAGGGTCTTTCCACCGTGGCTCGGCTTAGGTGGGGTCTAAATCACGGCCGGCCGGCGGGGCCGGCGTGCCGACGTCACGGCCCGGCATCGCGGTTTCCGGGCGCGCGAGCCGCCGGGGATCAGTCGTCCGTCGAGACGACGCCCTGGTCCTCGTGGCCGGCCGCGCCGGCCGCGCCGACGGGCTCGGGCGGCTCGTTGCGGACGTCGGCCTCCTCGCGCTCGGCGATGACCTCGGCGTAGGCGTCGGGCATCACCTTCACGAACTGCTCCAGTTCCGTCTCCCAGTTGTCGAGGACGTAGTTCCCGCGGTCGGAGTCGGTGTGGGCGACGTGGTTCTCGACCAGCCGGCGGAGCATCCGGCGGTCCTTCTCGCCGAGGTCGCGCGAGGTCGAGACCATCCCGTGGTTGACCTTCCCCTCGAAGTCGCCCTCGCGATCGAGCACGTAGGCGACACCGCCGCTCATCCCGGCGGCGAAGTTCTTGCCCGTCTCGCCGAGCACGGCGATACAGCCGCCGGTCATGTACTCACAGCCGTGGTCGCCGACCTTCTCGACGACGCCCTTCACGCCGGAGTTGCGCACCGCGAAGCGCTCGCCGGCCATCCCGTTGACGTAGACCTCGCCGCCGGTCGCCCCGTAGAGCGCGACGTTCCCGACGACGATGTTCTTCTCGGCCTCGTAGGTGGCCGTTTCGGGCGTCCGGACGATCAGCTTCCCGCCGGAGAGCCCCTTGCCGAGGTAGTCGTTGCCCGAGCCGGTGAGCTCCATCGTCACGCCCGGGGTGAGGAACGCGCCGAACGACTGGCCGGCCACGCCCTCGAAGTCCACCCGGATGGTGTCCTCGGCGAGGCCCGCCTCGCCCCGTTCCTTCGAGATGCGATTGGAAAGCGTCGCGCCGACCGCGCGGTGCCGGTTGGAGATCTCCATGTCGAGGGTGACCGGCTCGCCGCGCTCGATGGCCGCCTCGGCCCTCTCGATGATCTCCCAGTCGAGCTGCTCGTCGACGTCGTGGGTCTGGGGGTCGGTCTTCGTCCGGGCCTCGCCCGCGAGCGGCGCGGTGATCGCCGAGAGGTCCAGCTTCTTCGCCTTGGGATGGTCGACGTCGTCCCGCTGGCGGAGACACCCGACCTGCCCGACCATCTCCTCGACGGTCGTGAAGCCGAGTTCGGCCATTATCTCGCGCAGTTCCTGGGCCATGAACGTCATGTAGTTGATGACGTGGTCGGGCTCGCCCGGGAACCGCTTGCGGAGGTCCTCGCGCTGGGTCGCCACGCCCACCGGACAGGTGTTCGCGTGGCACTGGCGGGCCATCACACAGCCCGAGGTGACGAGCGAGGCCGTACCGAAGACGTACTCCTCCGCACCGAGCAGGGCGGCGACGGCGACGTCCCGTCCGGTCTTCAGCCCGCCGTCGGTCGTCACCTTGATCCGCGAGCGCAGGCCCGTCGCACAGAGCATCTGGTTGGCCTCGGCGAGTCCGAGTTCCCACGGCAGGCCGGCGTTCTTGATGCTGGTCTTCGGGGAGGCGCCCGTCCCGCCCGAATGGCCGGAGATGTGGACCACGTCCGCGTTGGCCTTCGCGACGCCCGCGGCGATGGTGCCGATGCCGGCCTCCGAGACGAGCTTCACGTTGATGTCCGCGTCCGGGTTGCCCGCCTTGAGGTCGTGGATGAGCTGTTTCAGGTCCTCGATCGAGTAGATGTCGTGCAGCGGGGGCGGCGAGATGAGCCCCACGCCGGGGGTGGAGTACCGGACGTGGGCGATCATCTCGTTGACCTTGCTGCCCGGGAGCTGGCCGCCCTCGCCGGGCTTCGACCCTTGGGCCATCTTGATCTGCAGTTCGTCGGCGTTGGTGAGGTAGTTCGACGTGACGCCGAACCGGCCGGAGGCGACCTGCTTGACCGCGGAGTTCTTCTCCGTGCCGAACCGCTCGGGCGGTTCGCCCCCCTCGCCCGTGTTGGCCTTCCCGCCGAGCCGGTTCATCGCGATGGCGTTGTTCTCGTGGGCCTCCGGCGAGAGGCTCCCGAGGCTCATCGCCGCCGTGGAGAACCGCTTGACGATGGACTCGACCGGCTCTACCTCGTGGATCCGGACGGGGTCGCGGTCGGAGACGAACTCCAGCAGCCCGCGCAGGGTCTGGAGGTTCGTCCGCTGGTCGTTCATCATCTCCGCGAAGTCCCGGTACCGCTCGTAGTCGCCGGTCCGGACCGCCTGCTGGAGCGTCCCCACGGACTTGGGGTTCCACTCGTGGAACATACCATTGGAACGGTGCTCGTACTCGCCCTGGTACTCGAGTTCGACGTCCTCGCCGAACGCGACCTCGTGGCGATGCATCAGGTCCGTCTCCAGGTCGTCGATGTCGATGCCCTCCGTCCTCGCCGTCGTCCCCTCGAAGTACTCCGAGACGAGATCCGAGGAGAGGCCGACGGCCTCGAAGATCTGGGCGCCCTGGTAGGATTCGACGGTCGAGATGCCCATTTTCGCCATCGTCTTCAGGAGGCCGTCCTCGACGGCGCCGACGTAGGAGTCGATGGCCGTCTCGAGGTCCGCGCCGTCCGGCCCCGCCACGATGTCCGCGATCGACTGGTAGGCGAGGTAGGGGTTGACCGCGCCCGCGCCGTACCCGACGAGGGTCGCGAAGTGGTGGACCGCACGCGGGTCGCCCGACTCGAGGACGAGCCCCACGTGGTTGCGGAGGCCGTTCCGGACGAGGTGGTGGTGGACGCCGCCCACGGCGAGCAGCGACGGGACGGGCACGCGGTCCTCGCCCGCGTTCCGGTCGGAGAGGACGAGGATGTCGTACTCCTCGGCGGCCTCGGTCGCGTCCATCCGGACCCGCCGGACGGCTCGTTCGAGCGACGGGACCTCCTCGGGGTCGTACGTGATGTCGACGACGGCCGTCGAGAGCCCCTGTGACCCGTCGAGCTCCTTGAGCGCCGCCGTCTCCGCGTCCGTCAGGACGGGCGAGTCACACACCAGCTGTCGGGCGTGCTCGGGCGTCTCGCCGAGGAGGTTCCCCTGCGGGCCGAGCCGGGTCTCCATCGACGTGACGAGCTCCTCGCGGATGTAATCGATCGGCGGGTTCGACACCTGCGCGAACAGCTGTTTGAAGTAGGTGAACAGCGGCCGGTTGAACTGCGAGAGCACCGACAGGGGCGTGTCGTCGCCCATCGACCCCACCGGGTCCTTCCCCTCTTTCACCATGGGCTCGATGAGGTGGTTCATCTCGTCCTGGGTGTAGCCGTAGAGCGCCTGGTGGGAGCGCAGGCCGCCCACGTCGCCGCGGGGGGCGCGGTCGGTGCCGTCGTCGAGGGTACCCAGCGAAACCTGGTTCTCGCGGACCCACTCGCCGTACTTCTCGTCGAGCAGGCCCTCGAACACCTCCTCGTCGGGGACCACGCGGCCCTCATCGGGATCGGCCAAAAACAGCTGGCCGGGCCGGAGCCGGCCCCGCTCTACGATGTCCGCGGGGTCGTTGTCGAGCGCGCCGGCCTCGCTCGCCATCACGAGCCGGTTGTCCCGGAGGACGTCGTACCGGCAGGGACGTAGCCCGTTCCGGTCGAGGACGGCGCCGATGCGGTCGCCGTCGGTGGCCGCCACCAGCGCGGGGCCGTCCCAGGGCTCGACGAGCGAGGCGTGGTAGTCGTACCACTCCCCCCGCTCCTCGCTCACGCGGTTCTCGGGTTTGCGCCACGCCTCCGGAATGAGCATCCGGAGGGCGTGGGGGAGGTCGCGGCCGCCACGTATGAGCAGTTCGAGCGCGTTGTCGACGCTCGCCGTGTCCGACTGTTCGGGGTCGTCGATGATCGGCTTGATCGTCTCGATATCGTCACCGAACTCCGGATGGGCGACGTCCGTCTCCCGGGCCCGCATCCAGTTGATGTTCCCCTGGATGGTGTTGAACTCGCCGTTGTGGATGATCGTCCGGTAGGGGTGGGCGAGGTGCCACGCGCCGAGCGTGTTCGTCGAGAAGCGCGCGTGGACCATCGCGAACGTCGTCTCCATCCGCTCGTCGGTGAGTTCCGGGTAGTAAGCGGGGAGCTGGTCGGCCTTCAGCAGCCCCTTGTAGACGAGCGTCTTGCGGTCGAGCGAACAGACGTAGAAGCGCTCGCCGCCGGTGACGTTCTCGCGCTCGACGCGGTTCTCGACGGCGCGACGCGCGACGTAGAGCTTCCGGTCGAACGTCTCCGCGTCCATTCCGTCCTCGCCGAGTCCGCCGTCCGGGCGGACGAAGACCTGGGCCACCCGCGGCTCGGAGTCGAGCGCGGTCCGGCCCAGGTCTGCCCCCTCGGCGTCCGTCGGGACGTCTCGCCAGTGGAACGCCTCGAGCCCGTGGGCTTCGAGTTCCGACTCGAAGACCCGACGCAGTCGTTCGCCCGCCTCCTCGTCCCTCGGGAGGAACAGCGACCCGACGGCGTACGCCCGCTCGGGCGGCAGGCCGACGTCGAGTTCGTCTTCGAAGAACCCGTGCGGGATCTGGATGAGCGCCCCCGCGCCGTCGCCGGTGTTCGGTTCCGCCCCGGTCGTGCCCCGGTGTTCCAAGTTCTCCAGCAGTTCGAGCCCGTCCGCGAGGACCGCGTGGCCGCCGGCGCCGTCGAGGTCGAAGACGACCCCGACCCCGCAGGACCCGCGGTAGTCGTCCGGCGACGCGAGCCCGGCTACGCCCGCGTCGGTGTCCCTTCGGTCTGGCATACCCCGACATAGCCGAAGGGTTCATAAGAGCGTTCTCCTCAAGGACTAATGGTTCATTAACCACAACTAAGGTAGTATAATGAGACTCAGGTCTCGGCGAGAGGGCGGACGGACGTCCGGAATAACGGGAAATAGTTCCTGACTTCGGCTAGAGAGGCGCCCCGACTACTACTGACGTTTCCGTTTCCGGCGGTATTTGACAGGGTTCTTCACCCGGCGCTCCGGTCGTTCCTTATAACTCGGCGCGGCGGGTGCTGGTCCCCGCCGACTCGCGTGCAGTCCGGGCTCGACCACCGGGTGGCAGGAGGCCCGCCCCGTGTGACAGGAACCAGCACAAGTCCTCGTACTCCCCGATGTGACGGTATCCCGATCAATTGAAATCGGCGTGCGAGACGCAGAGGGTACGTTCGGCAGTCGGGCGCTGCTCTGCGGGGTCCGCCGATAAGGTGGTTGCCGGGAGACGAAACAGGAGGGCGGCTCGTCAGAGTCGGTGGTACACCGACTCGGAACGAGGGCGGCCGCACATCGAAAACCCCTCGCGACGTTCTCCGTGACGACCGTCGTCTTTTTATTCGCCCATCGACGTTCTCGCCGCCTCGACCGGGCGACGTGCGGAAGGGCTCGGGAACGCGTGGAATCTTCGGACCCGATATAAATAGATTATACGAATAAGCCAGAGACCGATGGGGTCACGGGCCCTCCGTTCATCTGTATGGCACAGCGACACCAGGCCGACGACCGAGTCAGCACTACTGAATCGAAATTCTATCTCCCTGCCGGAGCTCCCTCGTCGTTCTGTGGCAGTCGAGTCAAGAGCATCTGGGCGGCGCTGTTCGAACATCGGATCGGATCGTCGAAATAACCGCGAACGAGCGCGTCGAAACCGTCGGCTCGGACGTAGACCACGTCGATCTCTGACCGGGTCTTCCGGTCTGCTCGACACGTGTGAAACGTGAAAACCGAACAGTAGCGTCGCACTCAGAGGTCGTGACCGACCGACTCGGTTAAGCCACCACGCGGCCACTACTACGACCTCGGTAGCAAGCATCGCAACGTAGACCTCTCCCGAGCGTCTCGAAAGCGCTCGACAGCAAGGTCGACACGCTGAAACCGACTGTCCTACAGAACAATGACCGATATCAAAGCGGTCGTCCGGGTCGAGCACCCCGACATAGTGCTCACGGGGGCCGTCACTCACGACCGGAGTTCGAAAGTCAAGTCGGTGTCGGAGGCAGGCACCGACCCGACGTCGGGGAAGTTCTTCTATCGCATAGAGTCATCCGATCTCCTCCGGTTCGAGGACGGATTACGGAACGACGATACCGTCGGCGAATTCGAACGAGTTATCGAAACCAGGGACGGGGAGGCGATCTACAGCTTCGAGTATACGGACGACGCGAAGCTCCTCTCGCCCGTGATCTCGGCCGCGAACGGTGTCATCCTCGACATGCAGAACGACGGGAGCGCCTGGATCCTGACGGTGTGGATGCCCGAGCGAACGGATCTGGCCCATCTCTGGGACTACGCACGACAGAACGACATCGAGATCGATCTACTGCGAGTGAACGAATACGCCAGTTTGGGCAATACGGACGCCGGGCTGACCGATAGCCAACGAGAAGCACTCCTCGTCGCGTTCGAAAGGGGGTATTTCGAGGAACCACGGGACGCGACTCTCGGCGAGGTCGCCGCCGATCTGGATATCTCTCAACCTGCGGCCAGTGGTCTCCTTCGACGGGGGATCAAGCGACTCATCGTCTCGTCCATGATGGACGACGGTGAGAAACCGGATTGATCGACGGCCACCCGGCGTAGTGGCGACGATGGCACCTCGAGGGCACGACTCCGTCTCCGTCAGCGTGACGGGGTGCGTGTCGTGAGTGAGGTCGCCCTGTACCTCGCACGCGAGCTCTGACAATCGAGAGAGTGCGGTGGGACGGTACGGTCCGAATCGCTTTCCCCACGGACCCGGTCGGCGACACCCCGACGTGGTACCCGGGTCGTCCCCCGGACGGCCGACTCGCACGAGCAGTTCTACTGCGAGCGAACGAAGTGAGCGAGCGGCCTTTTTCACCCATGTTTTTGTGAGGAGTGGTGAGCGCCAAAGGCGCTCATTCGACGAGCAAAAAGATGGTTGCTAGTAGTTCCTCGCGAAGTACGCGGTCTCGACCGCTTCCTCCCCGCAGACACCGCAGGTGTCGTGGACTGGTTCCTCGTCCTCGTCGAGCGGGAGGAGCACGATCTCGGCGGCGACGTTGTCCTTGATCTCGGCCTCGCAGGCCTCGTCGCCGCACCAGCCGGTCTTCACGTAGCCGCCGTGGCGCCCGACGGTGCCGAGTATCTCGTCGCGACCGTGGACTTCCCGGATGTTCTCCTCCAGGTTCTCCTCGGCGGCGGCGTAGAGCTTCGCATAGACGGTGTCGAGCGCGTCGCCCACGGCCCCGACGACGCCGTCGCGGTCGGCGACCTCGCGCTCGCCGTCGGGGCGGTGGACGAGCGTGGCCTCGCCGTCCTCGACCTCGTTGGGGCCGACCTCGATCCGGAGGGGAACCCCCTTGAGCTCCCACTCGTTGTACTTGAACCCGGGGTTGCGCTCGTCGCGGTCGTCGAGGTGGACGCGGAACTCGGCGTCCAGTTCCGCCGCGAGTTCGCCCGCGTAGTCGAGGACCTCCGCTTTGGTCTCCTCGTTCCAGATGGGGACGACGACGACCTGCGTGGGCGCGAGCGTGGGCGGGACGACGAGCCCCTGGTCGTCGGAGTGGCTCATGACGAGTGCGCCGAGCGCCCGCCAGGAGAGCCCCCAGGAAGTGGTGTGGGCGACCTGCTCCGCCTCGTCCTCGTCGGTGTAGTAGACGTCGTAGGCCTCGGCGAACCCGGTGCCGAGGTAGTGACTGGTGCAGGCCTGGACGGACTTGCCGTCGGGCATCAGCGCCTCGATGGTGGTGGTGATGTCGGCACCGGGGAACTTGTCGTGCTCGGGTTTTCGACCCTTCAGGCCGGGGATGGCCATCACCTCCTCGTAGAGGCGGTGGTACTGCTCGAGCCGGGTCATCGTCTCCTCCCAGGCGCCCTCCCGGTCGCGGTGGGCGGTGTGGCCCTCCTGCCAGAGGAACTCCTTGGTCCGGAAGAACGGTTTCGTGTCCGTCGCCTCCCACCGGATGACCGAGCACCACTGGTTCAGGCGCATCGGGAGGTCGCGGTGGCTCCGGACCCACTGGCTGATGAACGGGGTGATGATGGACTCGCTCGTGGGGCGGACGGCGAGGCGCTCCTCGAGTTCTTCCCGGCCGGCGTGGGTGACCCACGCCACCTCGGGGTCGAACCCCTCTACGATCTCGGCCTCCTGTTCGAGGTAGCTCTCGGGGATGAGGACGGGAAAGTAGGCGTTCTGGACCCCGGTCTCCTTGAACCAGCCGTCGAGGTGGTCCTGGAGTCGCTCCCAGATGGCGTACCCCCGGGGTCGGGTGACGATGAACCCGCCCATCGGGGCGTAGTCGGCCAGTTCGGCCTTCCGTACCACCTCGGCGTACCAGTCGCCGGTGCTGTGCTCCTTGGACTCGGTGATCCCGAGCTCCTGTTCCTCCGCGGTGTCGCTCATGGTCGTGAGTGTGTCAGCGTGGTCTTAAACGCGGCGCGTTCGTCCTCGGCACGGACGGGCCGAGAACGGGTGTCCGAGAAGCGGGTGGGGGAGGGTGGTCTACGGGCCACCCGGACGCGGGGCGAGGGTGGCGGACGCGACGGGGCGACGTCGGTCGGTCACACCGTCCGCCAGTCGTTTCGAGGAGATAACTCCGACGGTGGTGTGCGAACTCGTAGCATCGATCGTGGGGGGAAAACGCGGCAAGGACGGCCGCGATCGGCGTTTCGGGCACGCGAGATGGCGGAAACGTGATAAGGGACGGCGGCCGACGACGAACGAGAGAGGATGATAGACGAGCCACCCTCCAGCGCGGACCTCGACGAGGTCCTGCGGGCCATCGCGGACCGCGAGCGCCGGTTCACGCTCTACTACCTGCGCGAGCGCGACTCGGCGTCGGTCGAGCGACTGGCGGACGTCGTCGCGACCTGGCTGGCCGTCGAGGACGGGACGGCCCCGGCGGAGGTCGAGGAGCGCGACCGCCTGTTCCGGGCGCTCCGGGAGACCCACCTGCCCGACCTCGCCGAGGTCGGCCTGCTCGAGTACGACCCCGCGGCCGGGACGGCGACGCTGGTCCCGCCCTGTGGGGTCGTCGACCCGCTCCTCGAGACGACCGCGTCGCTGGAGCACGCGACACGGGTGCCGCCCTCGGCCGAGGCCGCGGCCACCCGGAACGACCGCGTCCTGTAGGGGAGATGAGCCTCACGGAGTTCGTGGACGAAGTGGCCGACCGCCGCAAGCGGATCACCGTCTACGGTCCCGAACCGCCGGAAGACGTCTCGGACCTGTTCGAGACGTGGAACGTCACCGTCGACTACGAGCACCTGCCGACGGCTCCGGAAGACGCGTTCATCACGGTCCACGAGGGCGAGGAGTTCCTGGGCGGGGTGAGCGCGGCGGCGCTGGCGACGCTCACCTCGCCCACGGTCGGCGAACCGTGGGGCGAGTCCGACCGCGAGGAGAGCTACCGCGAACTGCTCTCGCTGCTCGACGACACGCTGTTCTTCTCGCAGAACCGCCGACAGCTGCTGGCGACCTCCCGGGAGTTCGAGGAGCGGGCCTGGCGCCGCGGGACCGGGGGTCTCCACGCGACGTTCCAGTCGGAGGCCGCCTTCGGCCCGCAGGTCGAGACGTACGGGCGGCTGGCCGGCGAGTCCGATCTGCGGGTCCACGTCTACGCCCCCGAGGCGTGGCGACCGGTCGAGGCCGCTCCCGAGTGGGCCCCCTCGACCGACGGGGTCCACTGGCACCACGCCGACGCCGAGGAGCTCAGACGGACGTGGCTCGTCGCCTACGACGGCGGGGACGACCCCGAACAGAAGTGCGCCCTGGTCGCCTTCGAGGAGGAGCCGGACGAGTACGAGGGGTTCTGGACGTACGACCCGTCGCTCGTCGACGAGATCATCGGCTATCTCCAGCGGAGCTACGCGTAGCGAGGCTCCGAGGGTAGCGGCCGTGGGCGAGCCCCGACGACACGGGCGTCGCACGATTGCCGTGCGGCGAACGAGCCGTCATGTCGGGCCGGCCCGTAGCGCCGCCATGTACGACACGATACTCCACCCGACGGACGGCAGCGAGGCGTCGATGGCGGCCGCCGACCACGCCATCGAGCTGGCGGCCGAGAACCGCGCGGCACTCCGCTTTCTCTACGTGGTCGACGCGAGTTCGCTCGCGGTCGACGACTTCAGCGGGGTCCTGCTGGAGAACCTCGAGCGGACCGGCCGGGCGGCCCTCGAGGACCTCGCCGAGCGCGCCGAGACGTCCGGCGTCGACGCGGTCACCGCCGTCGAGACGGGCGTCCCACACCGGGAGATACTCGCCGAGGCCGAGGACGCCGGCGCG
>JBEPXB010000019.1:0-13469 GCA_041642135.1 Halobacteriales archaeon
GGTTCTCGGCCGAGAGGAGGTCGGGGTGGAGGAAGAGCACGTCCACCTCGACCCCGCGGTCGAGCGCGTCGGAGAGCGCCGGCGCCACGCTGTCGAGGTACTCGAACGACTTCGTGAGGACGTTCACATGTTCGCGGGCGTCGTGGTAGATCCGGCGGGTCTCCCGCTCGGAGGGCTCGCCCACGTCGACGACGTAGAACAGTTCCTCCGTGGGACGGATGTCCTCGCTGGCGGCCTCGAACCGGGGGCCGAACTCGGCGAGGAACGACTCCCGGGCCGAATCGAGGTCGGCCCGGAACGACTCGAACGCCTGCCGGCGGTTCTCAGCGGCGCGGTCGAGTATCGCCTCCGGCGAGCGGGGCTGGTACTCCTTGGGTCGCCCCGGGATGACCTTCACGAACCCCCGGTCGGCCAGCGAGTCGAGCACGCCGTAGATGCGGGCCTTCGGGATGCCGGTCGCCTCGGCGAGGTTCGGCGCGGTCGTCCGGCCGAGCGTCAGCAGTTCGGCCAGCGCCGTCCGCTCGTACTCGCCGAGGTCGAGCAGGTCGAACACCCCCGCGTCGTCCATGGGTGGCGACTCACCCCCGCGAACCCTAAGTCCCCCGGTCGGTGCGGGTGGTCACGGAACGCCCCCCGACTCGCGGCTCCGAGCCGTGTGACTCGCGGTCGCCCGAGCCGTGTGTGGCGGTGTCCGAGACCCCGGTATCGCTGGAACCCGTACCCGGTGCGGAGCCGGGGACGCGTACGGGGTTGGGGGTTGCCGTCTCCAGCGACGAGCCCCGTTCACAGCGGGTGTCGGCGGCTCTACCCCGTCCGCTCGGGTCCGAGTCCCGCCGAAAACCGTCGTACGGGAGGTGGGAGGTCCGGCAAAACGTGCCGAAACACATAACTACGGGAGGTACGATACCAGCCAGCATACCCCGAATGATTACTGGTGACATTCCCCACTTCCTGCTCCAGGGCGGCCTCATCCCGAGGGGGACGAGGGTCGACGTGTTCAACGAGATCTTCGTCGTGTTCGTCGGGCTCGGGACGCTCGTCGGCATCATCGTCCTCGGGTACATGACGTGGAACGCGTACAAGTACCGCGACGGCGCCGACCGCGAGGACGTGAAGAAGGCGGACGGCGACCGCCCGACGCTGGGTGAACTCCCCGAGGGAGGCGGCGGCGGTCGGAAGCTGTTCCTCTCGTTCGGGCTGAGCACCGTCGTCGTCGTCTCGCTCATCGTCTGGACGTACGGCACCCTGCTCTACGTCGAGGGCGGGGCGGCCGCCCAGACGGAGGAACCGCTGGAGGTCGAGGTTGTCGGCTTCCAGTTCGGCTGGAAGTTCACCTACCCCAACGGTCAGGAGGTCAACGGCGTCCTCCGGGTGCCGGCCGACCGGCCGGTGAGCCTCACCGTCACCTCCGAGGACGTCTTCCACAACTTCGGCATACCGTCGTTGCGCGTGAAGACCGACGCCATCCCCGGGACCACCACGAAGAGCTGGTTCATGGCCGAGGAGCCGGGGACCCACACCGCCCAGTGTTTCGAGCTCTG
The DNA here is from genome assembly GCA_041642135.1 of Halobacteriales archaeon. Lineage (GTDB taxonomy): Archaea > Halobacteriota > Halobacteria > Halobacteriales > Haloarculaceae > Salinirubellus. Next base: position 1,542 of record JBEPXB010000019.1, read on the forward strand.
TGGGGCGGGCCACTCCGCGATGAACGCGGAGGTGATCGTGATGGAGCCCGCCGAGTACCAGGAGTGGTACGCGAGCACGAACGAATCGAGCGGTAGCCTCGCCGCGCCGCAGGGAGGTGTCCCGGCATGAGTGAGCGCACGGGTGACGACACAGATCCGGGTGAGACGAACCGTATCGAAGCAGACGGTGGTCACGCCGAGGCCGGCCACGACGACCACCACGGCCTCCCGCCGGCGTCGTCGGTCAGGCGCTGGTTCGTCACCACGAACCACAAGGACATCGGGATCCTCTACATCGTCACGTCGCTGTTCTTCCTGATCTTCGGGGGCGTGCTCGCGCTGCTCATCCGGATGCAGATGTGGGAGCCCGGCGGCGCGATCATGTCGAGTCTGGCGTACAACCAGACCGTCTCGACCCACGGGCTGATCATGGTGTTCTGGTTCCTCTCGCCGTTCGCGTTCGGCTTCGCGAACTACGTCGTCCCGCTGCAGATCGGGGCCGACGACCTGGCGTTCCCGCGGCTGAACGCGCTGTCGTACTGGCTCTACCTCGCCTCGGGGCTGCTGCTCGGCGTCTCGTTCTTCCAGGGGGCGACGTTCGCCGGCGGGTGGACGATGTACGCGCCGCTGAACATCCCGCTCTACACCCCGCACGTCGGGGCCTCGACGGCGGTGCTCGCCCTGCTGCTGTTCGTCGTCTCGGTCACGGTCTCCTCGGTGAACTTCCTGACGACGATGCACCGGATGCGCGCGGAGGGGCTCACCCTCCGCCGGCTTCCACTCTTCACGTGGAGCATCCTCCTCACGGTGTGGATGATGCTGTTCGCGTTCGCGGCGCTTTTGGCCGCGCTGATGATACTCAGCGCGGATCGCCTGCTCGGGACGATGTACTTCGCCACCGAGTCGCCGGGCGGGTCGATGCTCTGGACCCACCTGTTCTGGTTCTTCGGTCACCCTGAGGTGTACATCGTCTTCTTCCCGGCGCTGGGCGTGATGGCCGAGATCTTCCAGACGTTCACCGGCCGCCGGCTCATCGGCCGGAAGTGGTTCATCGCGTCGATGGTGCTCGTCGCGCTCCAGTCGTTCATCGTCTGGATGCACCACATGTTCCTCACGACGATCAACCTCCAGATCAAGACGCTGTTCATGGCGACCACCATCGGGATCTCACTACCGTTCGACCTGATGGTGTTCGCGCTGATCTACACCATGTTGAAGGGCAGGATACGATTCAAGACGCCGTTCCTGTTCGCGTTCGGCGGCCTGTTCGTCTTCATCGTCGGCGGGATCACCGGGGTGTTCCTCGGGGCGGTGGTGCTCGACTACGAGATGCGCGGGACATACTGGGTCGTCGCGCACTTCCACTACGTGATGGTCGGCGGCGTGACCGGGCTGATCGGCGGGCTCTACTACTGGTTCCCGAAGATCACCGGCCGGATGTACGACGAGTTCCTCGGGAAGGTCCAGTTCGGGCTGTACTTCGTCGGGTTCAACCTGCTCTACTTCCCGATGTTCGTCGCCTGGGAGACTCCCCGCCGGGTGTTCGACTACCCGCTCGAACTGATCCCGTGGCACCGCGCGGCCACCGTCGGCGGGTTCGTCCTCGGGATCTCCTTCCTCCTGATGTTCTACAACCTCTACACGAGCATCTGGAACGGCGAGGAGGTCGACGGCAACCCGTGGGACTTCACCCACACCGCCGAGTGGGCGGTCCCCTCGCCGCCGCCGCTCGAGAACTTCCCCGGCCGGGCCACCTACAAGGACGGCTTCCTCGACTTCGTCGACCGGGTGACCGCCGACGGCGGCGACGAACAGCCCGACGAGTACCGCTCGCCGCTCTCGACCGGGACCGCCGAGGCACGCTCGGACGGTGGGACGAGCACCCCGGACGGCGGCGTCGTAACCGGTACCAGTGGTCTCCCGGCCGAACCCGGAGAGGGAGAGATGGCGGTCGCCCACGCCGAGGAGCCGAGCCACGCGAGCATCTGGCCGTTCGCCGTGGGCGTCGGCGCGTTCCTCACCCTCGTGGGGCTCTCGGGCTTCCAGGGCGGGTCGCTCCCCGGCGGGATGGCGGGCGGGTTCTACCTCGGGACGACCGCCGCCGGCGGCCTCGTCACCATGGGGTCGCTGTTCGCGATGGGCTACGAGAGCTTCCACGCACCCGAGATGGCCGTCGCCGAGCGGTGGCCGTTCGCCGGGGTCGAGAACACCAAGCTCGGGGTGTGGATCTTCCTCGCGAGCGACGTCGTCCTGTTCGGCGCGTTCATCGGCGCGTACGTGTTCGTCCGGTTCGCCTACGGGTGGACCGAGTGGCACATCATCCCGCACAACTCCCTGCCGGGGCTGATCAACACGTACCTCCTGCTGACGAGTTCGTTCACGGTCATCCTCGCGATGGTCGCGGCCGAGCATGGCAGCCGGAAGGGGCTGCTCGCGAGCCTTACCGCCACGCTCCTCCTGGGTATCGGCTTCCTCGTCAACAAGGGGATCGAGTGGGCCGAACTGCTCCACGAGGGGATCTGGGTCGACCAGGGGATCTCGGCCTCGACGTTCTTCCTGACGACGGGGCTCCACGGCGCGCACGTCCTCGCGGGGCTCGTCATCACGGTCTACCTCATCTGGCGGGCCTGGGGCGGGGCGTACATGGGCGACGAGAAACCCGTCGAGTACTTCGGGCTGTACTGGCACTTCGTCGACATCGTCTGGCTGTTCCTGTTCCCGCTGTTCTACATACTCTGAGAACCATGGCAAACACGAGACTCTACACCGCGATATACGTCGCACTGTTCGTCCTGGCCACCGCGCAGGTCGGGGTCGAGATCGCCGGGTTCGTCGAGAACATGTACTGGGTGGCGCTGGGGGCCATCCTGGCGCTGTCGCTGCTGAAGGCCGTCGCAGTCGCCGGCTACTACCAGCACCTGTTCTACGAACCCCGGTCGATCAGCTACCTCATCGGTATCGGCCTGCTGGCGGCGCTGGCGCTCGCCATCGCCGCGTCGTACTCGATCACCTGAGGGGGCACCGGGCCGTCCGGTCCCGTCGACTGTTCGATCCTCCGGCCGGCCCGGTCCGTCCGTGCGAGGGCGGTTCTCCCCTCGGCGTCCACTCGCGATAGACGACGTTCACCGTCGCCGACCGGCCCGTGCTGCTGCGGGTCGACCTCCAGTGCGGGCTCGACGGGTCGGAGTGGGAGACCCCGGAACAGCTGGAGCCGGGCGAGGGCGAGACGGCGTTCCTCGAGCGGGTGAACGACGTCTTCCTCGGCACGGACCTCGAGCCGTGGTCCGCGAGCGGGAATACGACTCGCTCGTGGTCTGCGGGCTGGTGACCGACCACCGGGTCTCGACGACGGTCCGGTCGGCCGGGAACCGCGGGTTCGAGACCTGCGCGGTCGGCGACGTGACGCCGACGTTCGGCCGGCGACGGTCCCCGCGGTCACACCCCGAAGACCATGTACGCGAGGACGAGTACCGTGTAGAGGATCGACAGCGCCGCGACGATCTTCAGGTGGAAGACGAACAGGTCGTCGTCCTCGGCGTCGAGCGCCGCCCGGTAGGCCTCCCGCTCTATGTCCGAGAGCGAGTCGAGGCCGTGCTCGGCGAGGTGGAGGTCGCGGTACTGCTCCGTGCGGAACGGCCGGTCACAGCGGGGACACCGGACCGGCTCCTCCCCGGGGGGGACGTCCCAGTCGACCTCCGCGTCGAGACCGGTATCGGCGTCGACGCCGGCCCTCGCGTCGGTCGTCGCCACGGCTCAGCCACCCCCGCGTTCGCCGTCCGAGCCCCACACGAGCACCCCGACGGCGAGCACGAACGCGGCCGTCGAGAGATCGAGCGAGAGCGCGGAGACCGTCGCCAGCCCCGCACCTGCGCCGAGCCCGACGCCACCCGCCAGCGACAGGAGGAGCGGGAACGAGCAGCCGATGCAGGTCGCCACGCCGAGCGCGCCGGTGAGCGTCCGTGCGGAGAGTTCCCGAACCCCGGCCGCCAGCAGGTACGCGAGCGCGAGGTAGCCGACGACCCGGTAGGGGACGAAGTAGACGTGGAACCAGCTCCCCACGTAGGCGATTCGGGGCCCCCATCCGGGCGTCGCCATCGTCACCTGCCAGCCGTGGAGGTGTGCGTGTGCGTGGTCCGGGCCGTAGAGCGCGATCAGGCCGGAGAGCCACGCGAGCGCCAGGAAGTAGCCGGCGCCGACGAAGTCCGCCAGCCGGCGGAGGCCGTCGCCCGCCGGCGCGGGTCGAACGCGCCAGACGGCGTACAGCCCGGCGTTGATCCAGACGAACGGGTAGAGCACGTACCGGGCGCCGGTCACCGTGGCCGGCGTGAGCGCGAAGTGGCTCGCCAGCCAGAGCGCCTCGACCGCGAGGAGGCCGACCCAGACCCGCCGGTCGGGGAGTCGCGGCCGGAACCCGAACGTTCGACCCACGCCGGTCGACATCTCAGGAGAGGAAGACGAGTCGGACGGCGATGACCAGCAGGAACAGGGCCCCGACGAGGGTCGTCCCTTCGGCGACGGCCACCGACGTCGGCCGGCCGCGACCCCGTGCGGAGGCGTACGTCCCGTAGAAGACGTACCCTCCAACGACGGCCGCCGTGGCGGCGCCCAGCACGAGTCCGACCGCGTTCACCATCTCCTCCGGGAGGCCGACGCCGGCGACGAACGCGACGGCCCCGCCGCCGAACACCGCCAGCAGGAGGAGGAAACCGACGATCCACACTGCCGGGTGGCCCATCGCACGCGAGACCAGCCCCGGACCCTCCGGCGAGTCCGGGGCGTAGCCCCGCCAGTCGACCCCACGTACCGCGACCAGCGCGATCGCCAGCAACACCGCTCCGGTCAGGAGCGTACTCAGGATGAGCGCCTGTGCCATGGTAGCTTCACTCGCGTGCTACGCCGGTTCAGGACGCATCGTGTTAACGCTTCCGGCACACGTCGCCGCTACGTCCCGGGATCGAGCGCCGCACAGACGTCGTTCGGACGGAGCCCTTGGGGGGCGGTGGTTTTATATATGATATTTGATATTATGCGGTATGGCACACGTTCCGGAGGAGCCAAAGCGGTACGTCTGCGCGAACTGTCAGATCACCCACGCCGGTACGCCGATCCACGAGTCCGCGAGCGAGCACAGCTTCGAGCCCCCCGAGTCGTGCGGCGGATGTGGCGAAACCGAGTTCGTCGCGCTCTCCGAGTGGATCCACCACCACGAGTGAGAACGGCGGATCGAGGTCACCCCGTCCGCGTCGGTACGGGCGTCAGGCCTCGACAGCGAGGCGGTTACGCCTCGACAGCGAGGCGGTTACGCCTCGACGGTCAGCCCGGCCTCCCCCAGGGCCTCCTCGGCGGGGAGGTCCTCGTGGACGACGCCCGATACCGCGCGGGCGATGGCCTCGGGATCGTCGTGCTGGAAGATCGAGCGGCCCATCGAGACGCCGGCCCCGCCGGCGTCCATGACTCCGCGGACGGCCTCGACGGTCTCGCGGTCGGTCCCCTTCGACCCGCCGGCGATGACGACCGGCAGGCGGGTCGACTCCACGACGTGCTCGAAGGAGTCGGCGTCGCCCGAGTAGCCCGTCTTCACCAGGTCGGCGCCGAGTTCCTCCGCGAGCCTGACGGCGTGGCCGAGCGCCTCCGGGTCCGACCCGTCGACGCCCGGACCGCGGGCGTAGGCCATCGCGAGGACCGGGATGCCGAGTCGGGAGGCGTCGTCGGTGAGTCGAGCGAGGTCCTCGATCTGTTTCGGTTCGTAGTTCGAGCCGACGTTGATGTGGAACGAGACCGCGTCCGCGCCCGCCCGGACCGCCTCCTCGACGGTACAGGTCACGCGCTTGTCGTTCTCGTCCGGGCCGATGGTCGTCGAGGCGTTGACGTGGACGATGTAGCCCGCACCGTTCTTGTTGGGGTGAACGCGTGGTGCGATGCCCTTCTGGGTGAGGACGGCGTCCGCCCCGCCGCGGGTCACCGCGTCGACCGTTGCGTCGATGTCCTTCAGCCCCTTGACCGCGCCGATCGTGATCCCGTGGTCCATCGGGACGATGACGTACTTGCCTCCTGTGCCGATGCGTTCGAGTCGTGCCTGTGTCCCTGCGCTCATTGGTGTGTCATCCTGTAACAGGTGGCCTCATTTGCGTTCCGGTTCCGGCCGCCGTTGCGCGCCGGCGACCGCTCCCTCCTTCAGTTCGCGGGCCTTCTCGCGGAGCCGGACCGCCGTCTCCTCGACCGGGTCGTCCTCCTCGTGACCCGCAGCGACGATATCGACGAGCGCCGACCCGACGATGACGCCGTCGGCGCCCGCCTCGACCACCGAGGCCGCCTGCTCGCCGTCGGAGATGCCGAACCCCACGGCCTTCGGGAGCGGCGAGTCGGCGAGCCGGGCGAGCGACTCGGCGGTCTGGTCCGAGATGTCAGCCCGCGCGCCCGTCACGCCGAGCCGTGCCTGGACGTAGACGTAGCCCGAGCAGAGCTCGAGGAGCTTCTCCAGCCGGGCCCCGGTCGTGGTCGGCGCGACGATGGAGATCAGGTCGAGGCCGTACTCGTCGCAGGCCTCCCGGAGCGGTCCCGCCTCCTCCGCGGGGAGGTCCGGGACGACGAACCCGTCGATGCCCACCTCGGCGGCGCGGCGTACGAACGGCTTCGGCCCTTCCTCCTCGCCGTACTGATAGATGAGGTTGTAGTAGGTCATGCAGACCACGGGCACCGGCGAGTCGAGCTCCTCGACGAACTCGAAGTAGCGCCGGGGCGTCATCCCGCCCTGGAGCGACCGGACGATGGCGCTCTGGATGGTAGGCCCCTCGGCGATCGGTTCCGAGAACGGCAGGCCCAGTTCGAGGACGTCCGCGCCGCCGTCGATCAGCGCCCGGGCGTACTCGAGCGAGGCCTCGTAGGTCGGGTCGCCCGCCGCGATGTACGGGACGAACGCCGGCCCCTCGGCGAACGCCCCGGCGATACGGGAGTTCGAACTCCGGGTCACTCGAAGACCTCCATGTCCGGCGCGTTCGGGATCTCCCGCCGGTCGGTCTCCTCGATGGCCGCCTCGAGGTCCTTGTCCCCGCGGCCGGAGAGGTTCACGACCACCGACTCGCCGAGCTCGGTCGGGTCGTCGAGCTCCTCGACGTACGCGAGGGCGTGGGCCGTCTCCAGCGCCGGGATGATCCCCTCCTTCTGTGAGAGGCGGTGGAACGCCTCCAGCGCCGCGTCGTCGTCGACGTTCACGGCCTTCACTCTTCCCTCGTCGACCAGGTGGGCGAGCTCCGGCCCCACGCCCGCGTAGTCCAGCCCCGAGGAGACCGAGTGCGACTCCATGATCTGCCCGTCGCTGTCCTGGAGGAGTTTCGTCCGGGCGCCGTGGAGCACCCCCTCGCTGCCCGTGGAGAGCGACGCGGAGTTCGGGGCGACACCCTCCTCCTCGTCGACGGTCAGCGAGGAGCCCCCGGCCTCGACGGCGTAGAGCTCCACCGGATCGTCGACGAAGTCGGCGAAGATGCCCATCGTGTTCGACCCGCCGCCCGCACACGCCAGCACCGCGTCGGGGAGCTCCCCCGTCTTCTCCTGTATCTGCCGGCGGCTCTCCTCGCTGATGACGCGGTGGAAGTCACGCACCATCGAGGGGAACGGGTGCGGACCGACGATGGAACCGATGACGTAGTGGGTGTTCTCGACGCTCCCCGCCCAGTCCCGCATCGTCTCGCTGATCGCCTCCTTCAGCGTCCCGCGGCCGACGGTGACCGGGGTGACCTTCGAGCCGTTGATGCGCATCCGGAAGACGTTCGGCCGCTGTCGGTTGATGTCGCGCCGACCCATGTACACCTCGCAGGGCAGGTCGAGGTGTGCGGCGGCCATCGCCGTCGCGGTGCCGTGCTGGCCGGCGCCGGTCTCGGCGATGATACGCTCCTTGCCCATGTACTTCGCCAGCAGGCACTGCCCGAGCGCGTTGTTGAGCTTGTGGGCCCCGCCGTGGAGCAGGTCCTCGCGCTTGAGGTAGACGTCGATCCCGTACCGCTCGGAGAGGTTGTCCGCCCGCTGGAGCGGGGTGGGTCGGCCGCCGAAGTCCCGGAGCCGCTCGCGGAACTCGTCCATGAACCCGTCCTCGTTCTCGAGCACGTAGCGCTCGTAGGCGTCGGCCAGCTCCTCGATGGCCGGCATCAGCGCCTCGGGCACGTACTGGCCGCCGTACTCGCCGAACTTCCCGTCCGTCCGTCGTGTCCTGTCTGTCTCGCTCATTCTCGTGTACCTCCGCTCGCGTCCGCCGTCGCGTCCGTGTCCGTCCCCGCGTCGGGGGGCGTCGTCAGCCGCTCGGTGTTCGCCCGCACGTCGCCGTCCATGATCGCCGAGCCGACCAGGAGGCCGTCGGCTCCCGCACGGCGCATCCGTGTGGCGTCATCGGTCGTAGTTATACCGCTCTCCGCTATCAGGGTGATGCCCTCGGGGACGCCTGCCGGTTGCGGTTCGCCGTCGGGCCCGGGCTCGGCGTCGCCCACCACCCGTTCGAACGTCCCGAGATCGACCTCCAGCCGCCCGAGGTCGCGGTTGTTCACGCCGACGATCTCGGCCCCGGCGTCGAGGGCCGCCCGGAGCTCCTCGCGGGTATGGACCTCGACGAGGACCTGAAAACCGCGCTCGCGGGCCGCCGCCAGCATCGGCCCGAGGTCCTCGCCGAGGAACCGCGCGATGAGCAGCACGACGTCGGCCTCGACGACGTCTAACTGTCCTTCGGTCAGCAGGAAGTCCTTCCGGAGCACCGGGACGTCGACGGCTTCCCGGACCCGCCGGAGCGCGTCGGGAGAGCCGCCGAAGTGGTCGGGCTCGGTGAGCACCGACAGCGCCGCGGCCCCGCCGGCGACCATCTCCCGGGCGAGCTCGACCGGGTCGTCGTACCGCTCGCCCTCGGTCGTCGGGCTCGTCGGCTTCACCTCCGCGATCACCGGCACGCGCCCGTCGGTCTCGGCCGCCGCGAGCGCGGCCGGGAGCGACCGCGCGTCCGATACCGATACCCGCTCGCCCCGACCCTCTCGCCCGCGCGCGGATTCGAGGATGGCGGCGACGACCGGCGCCAGCTGTCCTTCGGTGTCCATTACTGTACACTGACGAACGCATTTGCACATAAGGGTTGCGCCATCCGGTCGGTCACTCGCCGGGTGGTGCGGACCTGGTGGCCTTCGCATCGGGCGGTCGGCTCTCGATACCGTCCGGCGCGTTTAGACCGGCCGTCCCGAACGGTGACGGTATGGGAATCGGTCCGACCGGGGTCGCGGGCGCCGACCGTCGGCGCGACGAGACGGCGATAGGCTTCGGGCTGGCGTTCGCCGGCCTCGTCGCGGTCAGCCTCTGGGCGTCCCTGGTCGCGTCCGCGGTCGGGCACGTCTCCGGGTGGCTCGGGGGGGCAGTCGAACCGCTCGTCCTCGTCTCGGGGGTCACGTCCGTCGTCGGGTTCGTTCTCGGCTCGGTCGCGTACGCCCGTCACCGCGGGTTCGAGTTCGGGCTCTCGCTCCCGCGTCCGGGCACCGGGAGGATCGCCGCGAGGGTCGTGCTCGCCCCCGCGGCGTTGACCGTCGGCACCGCGCTCGTCGGGAACGCGCTCTTCGGCGTCACGCTGAGTTCGATGACCGGGCGGTGGATAAGCCCCGAGGCGGGGGCGGGGGTCCTCCTCGCGGCCGTCGTGCTGCCCGCGGCCTTCCTCGGCCTCGGCTACGGCTTTCTGTTCTGCGGGGTGGCCTACGAGCGCGTCCGCGAACTCGTCGTCCCCGAGCACGCCGTCGTCGTGGCGGCGGCCCTGGTCGGGTTCTTCCGACTGCTCCCCGTCGACGCGACGAGAGCCCTCCCGTACTCGCTCGGCGGCGCCGTCGAACTCCTCCTCTCGCTGACCTTCGGTGTGGCCTTCGGCGCGGGCCTGGGAGTGCTCTACCGGCGCGCCGGCCGGTCGCCGACGACCCTGGAGCGCCGACACCTGTTCGTGCTGGCCGTGGCGGCGCTCGGCGTCGTCGGCGTCGCGACGGACCTGGCCGACCTCCCCGGAGCCGTCGGCGACCTCCTGTGGGTCGTCGTCCTCGGGGTCGCCGTCCTCGGCTACGGACGGACCCGATCCGTGTGGGTACCCGTGCTCTCGATAACCGTCTTTCAGGTGGCGCTCGCCGGCGTCGTCTACGCCGAGGCGCTCTTCGAGCTGGCGGCGGGTCCGTGACCCCCGGGTGGGCCCGTGCCCCCCGTGCCGTGCCTCGCGTGTGGGGTTCCGGTGCCGCCGCGCACGGAACCACGACGGGCAGTATAAGTCCCCGCCGGAACACCTCCGAGCATGCCCATCGGTTTCATCGGCGGGAGCGGTATCTACGAGGCGCTCGACCTGGAGACGGAGTCGGAGGTGTCGGTCTCGACCCCGTTCGGCGACCCGTCCGCACCGGTGACTGTCGGCAACCTCGACGGGACCGAGATCGCGTTCCTCCCGCGACACGGCCGGGGCCACGGGTTCTCGCCCACGAACACCCCCTATCGCGCGAACCTCCACGCGCTGAAGTCGCTCGGCTGCGAGCGGGTGCTCTCCTCGAACGCCGTCGGAAGCCTCCGCGAGGACCTCCTGCCGCGGACGCTCGTCGTCCCGGACCAGACCTTCGACCGGACGAGGTCCCGGCCGTACACGTTCTTCGACGAGGGTGTCGTCGTTCACATCCCGTTCGCCGACCCGTACTGTCCCCACATGGTGGAGCGCCTCGCCGAGGCCGCGAGCGGGGTCGACGTCGATTCCGAGCGCGGCGGTACGTACGTCTGCATCGAGGGGCCACAGTTCTCGACGGTCGCCGAGAGCGAGTTCTACCGCGACCAGGGGTTCGACGTCGTGGGAATGACCGCGGTCCCGGAGGCGAAACTCGCCCGCGAGGCCGAACTCTGCTACGCCACCGTCGCCGGCGTCACCGACTTCGACGTCTGGAAGGAGGGGAGCGAGGTGACCCAGGAGGAGGTCGTCGAGAACGCGATCGCCAACGAGGCGGACATAAAGGAGGTCGTCGAGCGTGCGGTCGAGACGATGCCGGCCGAGCGCGAGTGTGACTGCGGGTCCGCCCTCGACGGCGCCGTCGCCACCGACCCGGGGCGTATCGACGCCCAAGCACGGGAGCGGTACGGGGAACTGCTCGGGGAGTACCTGTAACCGTCCGTCGTCACCGCCCGAACCGGTCGAGGACGGCGGGTCGCTCCTTTGCGAGCAGCAGGCTCCACGCGACCAGCAGGTAGACGAGCATCGCCGGGACCGACGTGAACACGGAGTCCGGGCTCCCGGTCGACCGGAGGTAGAGGACGGCGCTCACGACCACGACGACGGCGAGCAGCGCGTACAGCCGGAACACGCGCCAGCCGTCGAACTCGTACTCCTCGCCGCGGACCTCGACCCGCATACGCGCTGTAGCCCACCTCGGGGGTTAACGGTTGTCCCACGCCGCGGCGTGGCGAGCCGGACGGTCAGGTCCCGTCGTCGCGCTCGACGCTGCTGACGCTCGTGTCCGACTCGACCACCGCAGTCACCGACTCGTCCCCGGCGGCGAACGTGACCGCCAGCCGGAGCGGGTCGGACGATTCGAGCGAGACGTCGGGGAGCGAGGCGTCCCCGAGCGCCCAGGAGGGTTCGGTCGACTGGTCGACTCCGTGCTCGTAGAGGAACCCCCGGACCCCCGGGTGGAACAGGGCAGACATGGCGCCCGAGGCCCGTGCCGTGCTCCCGCACCGGCCGCACTCGAACTCGGCGTGGGCGGGCATCCCCGCGACCCGCTCGTCCCCCTCGTCGCGTACGAGCGACGCCTCCATGCGGCCCGCACAGGTGTAGCAGAACCCCGCGAGGATCCCGTCGAAGACGTGCTGCATCCACCGGTCGAACGCGAGCGGGAGCTCCTGCCTACTGAACTGGTCGAGACTCCCCGGCGGGAAGCCGAACTCGTTGCGCCACTC
>JBEPXB010000020.1:0-13269 GCA_041642135.1 Halobacteriales archaeon
GTAATGGTGTTGGGTAATCTTCCAACAGGTACGGGACGCCGACATGGAGTTCAGGTACACGCACGTCGAAGCCGGTTGGTCGAGAGCGTCACCCTTCGACCCACGACGGACACGGCCACCTACCCCTCCGGCTGGAAGTACTCGCTCCACCTCGGCACCCTCGAGGACCTGACGCTCGTCCGTTACGACAACGCCCACGAGGACACGAAGGGCCACGAACGCCACACGGCCGCCAGCGACGAGGACGACGTCGAGTTTCCCGGGATGGAAGCCCTCCTCGTCGAGTTCTGGGCCTCGGCTGATGAGTACTGGGACGCCGTCGGCGGCGCCCCACCCCGACCACACGAAAACGACCCATGACCACACTCAGGATCACTATCGGTAGCCGCGAATCGGTCCGCGACGACGCACTCGAGTTCGTCCGCACCGCTGACACTGACGAGCCCGACGACCAGATGGACCGGGCGGTCCTCCAGTTCGGCAGCTACGCCGACCTCGTCGACGCACTCCCGCCACGCCGGCTCGACCTGCTCCGGGCGATCGCGACCGGCCACCCCCGGAGCATCCGCGAGGCCGCTCGCCTCGTCGAGCGCGACGTCTCGGACGTCCACGGCGACCTCAAGCAGCTCGAGGTGCTGGACCTCCTCGAGTTCGAAGAGGGTGGCCCCGGCGGAGCGATGCGACCCCTGGTACGGTTCGATCGTCTCGAGTTCGACGTCGCGATGCCGCTCGTCGACGAGGAGTCCTCGCCCGACCACATCGAGGCCTGAACACCGCCAGGGTACCGGCCCCGAACGCCCCGACCGTCCCGCCGGGTTTGAGAACCATTAAGTCTCGCGCGGCCGCCGTTCCGGCCGTGCCACCGGATCCAGCCGTGCTGTTCGCCGCGCTCGCCCTGCCGTTCGTGGGAGCCGCGCTCGCCTACCCGCTCTACCGGGTGCTCGGCGAGCGGACGGCCCTCTTTTCGGCCGGCGTCGCGGCGGCCTCGTTCGGCCTGCTGCTCACCCAGTACGGCGATCACGGCGCGGTCACGCTGCCGTGGATCCCCGAACTCGGCGTCTCGCTCACGCTCTACCTCGACGGCCTCTCGACGCTCATCGCCTTCCTCGCCACCGGCATGGGCGTGCTCGTGTTCACCTACTCCTACGGCTACATGCACGCGGAACCGGGCAAGCGCAAGTACTACCCGACGCTGCTGGCGTTCATGGGCGCGATGCTCGGCGTCGCGCTCGCCGCGGATCTGGTCTCGCTGTTCCTGTTCTGGGAACTCACCTCCGTCACCTCGTTCATGCTCATCGGCCACTACGGCGACGAGTCGGGCCAGTACGCCGCCCGGAAGTCGATGCTCGTCACCGTCGCCGGGGGGCTGTTCATGCTCGTCGGGTTCCTGCTCCTGGCGTTCGTCTCCGGCGGGACCGAGATCGGCCGGACGTTCACGCTCGTCGGCGAGCAGGCCGCAACGCTCTCCGGCGAGACCGTCCAGCTGGAGTCGATGATCGGCAACAGCGAGGCCATGCGCGAGGGGCTCCGCGAGGCGGGGCTGTTCCTCCCGGTGATGCTCCTCGTGGGCGTGGGCGCGGCCACCAAGTCCGCGCAGGTGCCGTTCCACTCCTGGCTGCCGAACGCGATGGAGGCCCCCACACCGGTTTCGGCGTTCCTCCACAGCGCCACGATGGTCAAGGCCGGCGTCTATCTGGTCGGGCGGGTCCGCCCTCTGTTCCTCCCCGAGGTGCCACAGCCGGACTGGATGCTCGTCTTCGCCACGCTCGGGCTGGTCTCGATGACCGTCACCGCGATCCTCGCGGTCGGTGCCACGGACATCAAGGAACTGCTCGCGTACTCGACCGCGTCGCACCTCTCGCTCATCGTCGCGGGGTTCGGCCTCGCGGGCGCGGAGGGGATCGAACTCGGCGCCGAGACCGGGGCGTTCCACATCTTCAACCACGCGGTGTTCAAGGCGACGCTGTTCCTCGTCGCCGGGATAATCGCCCACGAGGCGGGCACCCGCGCCATCGACGAACTCGGCGGGCTCCGGAAGGAGATGCCGGTCGTCGCCGGGATCACGGCGATCGCGGCGCTCGGGATGGCCGGCGTTCCCCCGTTCAACGGGTTCTGGTCGAAGGAGCTGCTGTACGAGACGACCTACCTCGTCGCGGCGGCCGAGGGCGGGCTCTTCTGGCTCTACCCCGTGGTCGCGGTGTTCGGCTCCGTGTTCACGTTCCTCTACTCGATACGGTTCCTGATGCTGTTCTTCGGCGAGAAGCCCGACGCGCTCGCGGGGAAACACGTCCACCGGCCCCCGCTCTCGATGCTCGCGCCACCCGCGCTGCTCGCGGCCATCGCGCTCGCCGTCGGGCTCGTCCCGCAGTTAGCGATCGACGGCATCGTCCAGTCGGCGTTCGAGTCGGCGCTCCCGCCGGGGGTCGAGGCCCACGCGCTCGAACTGTCGCTGGCGAAGCTCGTCTCGCCGACGCCGTGGCTCGGCATGAGCCTCCTGACGATCGCCATCGGCGCGGTCGCCTACCAGGGGTACGGGGGCCTCCACCGCGGGGTGAGGCGCGCGCGCTCGGTCCCGGTCTGGAGCCCGGACTGGTACTACGACACGGCCACGGCCGGCGCGGAGCGGCTCGGGACCGCGACGGACCGGTACGTCCACACCGACCTGTTTCGGACCTACGCGTTCGCGCTGTTCGTCGGCGTCTCGGCGCTCGCACTCGGCGGTTACGTCGCGACGGGCGCGGTCCTCCCGGCGCTCGGCGGCGTCGAGGTCGCGATCCCCATCGTGCTGGTGCTGTTCGTGGCCGTCGTCGGGGCGGTCGCCGTGGTCGCCGCGCCCTCGCACGTCGCGGGCGTGCTCACGCTCTCGATCCTCGGGTTCATGGTCGCGGTGTTCTACGTGCTCGCCGCGGCGCCGGACCTCGCGCTCACCCAGTTAGTGGTCGAGACGCTCGTGCTCGTCATCTTCCTGCTCGTCCTCAACCGGCTTCCGGCCTACTACGGGGACATCCGCCCCGGACGAGCCGTCAGGGACGTCCTCGTCGCGGGGACGGTCGGGACGACCGTGTTCATCACCGTGATGCTGGCGACGGCCACCCGGCCGGACGACCCCATCTTCCGGTTCTTCATCGAGCGCGCGCCCGTCCCCGCCGAGCACGGTCCCTACTTCACGGACTTCGGCGGCGGCGGCAACATCGTGAACGTCATCCTCGTCGACTTCCGCGCGTTCGACACGCTCGGGGAGATCGGCGTGGTCGCGCTGGCCGCCCTCTCGGTGCTGACGATGGTCGGTATGCGCGGACGCGGGCTCGGACACGGCGCCAGCGACAGCGGAACCGGGGGCGGGACCGGGACCGGAACGTCGACCGACGGCGTAGCCGCCGACGGGGGCGGGCCCGGGGACCGGGCCTCGGCGGAGCTCCCCTCCGACGGAGGCGAGGTGGATGACTGAGCGCGAGCCGACCGTGATCGCGAAGACGGTCACCCGGACGGTGGTCCCGCTGATCGCCATCACCGCGGTGGCGCTCCTGCTGCAGGGGCACAACCTCCCCGGCGGCGGGTTCATCGCCGGCGTCCTCACCACCACGGCGTTCGCGCTGCTGTACATCGTCTACGGCATCGACTCGGTCCGGCACGACCTGATCGACGGCGGCGGGGAGGCGTTCCTCCCGGTCCTCGACGGGTCGGTCGGCGAGTACGCCCGCGCGTTCGCGGTGGGGCTCGCCATCGCGGTGGCCGCGGGGGTCGGCTCGATGCTCCTCGGCGTCCCGTTCCTCACGCAGGGGGTCGTCTTCCTGGAGCACGTCCCCGTCTACGAGGAACTCGAAGTGGCCTCGGCGCTCATGTTCGACGTCGGGGTCTACTTCGTCGTCGTGGGAGCGCTCCTCACGGTACTCGCGGTGGTGGGTCGCGAATGACCGAGTTCGTCCTCGCGGTGACGCTCGGGCTGCTGTTCGGCCTCGGGACGTTCCTCGTCCTCCGGCGGGACGTCGTCCGCGTCGTGTGGGGGGTCGCCATCATCTCCCAGTCGGCGAACGTCTACCTCGTCACCGTCGGTATCGGGTCGATCGGTGGGGCGGACGCGCCGGTCCTCGGCCACGGCCCCGCCGGGGAGCCGTCGGTCGTCGACCCGCTGGTCCAGGCGCTGGTCCTCACGGCCATCGTCATCGGCTTCGGGACGACCGCGTTCGCGCTCGTCCTGACCTACCGGCTCTACGAGGAGCACGGCACGATCGACCTCGACAACGTGGCCACGGGAGGGGACGGCGGTGCCGAGGAGACCGGGGCCGGCGAGGCCGGTGACGCCGGCGGAGCGGACTCGGCGGGCACGGGGGTGAGCACCGATGGTTGAGCAGGTCGTCGTCGCGCCGCTGCTGGCGGCGCTCTCGACCGCCGTGCTCGCGCTCCTCCTGCGGCCGTACCCGCGGCTCCAGCGCGGCGTCTCGGTCGCCGGCGGGCTCGCCTACGGCGCCGGGGTGCTCGCGCTCGCCTCGCGAGTCGCCGCCGCCGCCGACGGCCGTCTCGTCTACCAGGTCTCGGACTGGACCGCACCGTTCGGCATCTCGCTCGTCGCCGACCCGCTCTCCGTGCTGATGCTCGGGCTGACCGCGGTCGTCTCCCTCGCGGCGCTGGTCTACTCGCTGTCATTCATGGACCGCGAGGGCGCCCGGCTCTCCTATCACCCGCTGTACCACTTCATGATCGTGGGCGTGACCGGGTCGTTCCTCACCGGCGACGTGTTCAACCTCTTCGTCTGGTTCGAGGTGATGCTGATGAGTTCGTACGTGCTCGTGGTGTTCTACTCCGGGCCCGAACAGACCCGCGCGGCGCTCATCTACTCGCTCCTCAACCTCGTGGGGAGCGCCGTGATGCTGCTCGCCATCGGCGGGCTCTACGCTACCACGGGGACGCTGAACATGGCCGACATGGCCCGGCGGCTCGCCGAACCGGCCGCCTACGGGATCGACCCCGCTCCCGTACTGGGTATCTCGGCGGTGCTCCTCTCGGTGTTCGCCCTGAAAGCGGGGATCGTCCCGTTCCAGTTCTGGGTGCCCGCGGCCTACCGGGCCGCCCCGGCACCGGTCACGGCGGTGCTCGCGGGCGTCGTCAAGAAAGTGGGAATATACGCCATCGTCCGGCTCTACTTCATGGTGTTCGCGGCCGCCTCGGTCCCGGTGTCACTGCCGGGGATCGGCGGGGACTCCTTCCTCGCGTTCTTCGGCCCGGTGCTGTTCGTGACCGCGGCGGCGAGCATCCTCCTCGGGGGGGTGGGCGCGCTCGGTCAGGACGGGATGGACGGCCTGCTCGCCTATTCGTCGATCGGCCAGATCGGGTTCGTCGTCCTCCCGCTCGCCATCGCCGCGACGGCACCCGAGTTCCGCGTCCTCGGCGTGACCGCGGCGCTCGTCTACGCGGTCAACCACGGGCTGGCGAAGGCGCTGCTGTTCCTCGTCGGGGGCGCGGTCCGCGAGGGGACGGGGACCGACCGATTCGCCGACCTGGGCGGACTCGCCGGTCGCGAACCCGTCCTCGCGGGGTCGTTCTTCGTCGGCGGGCTCGCGCTCGTCGGGATCCCGCCGCTGACGGGCTTCTTCGGGAAGTTCCTCGTCTTCGACGTGGCCGGGCGGGCCGGCTCGACGCTCGGGCTCGCGGTCGCGCTCGTCGGCGCCGTGTTCACCATCGCGTACGTGACCCGCGCGTGGAACCGCGGGTTCTGGGGCGAGGCCGGTCCCGCCGTGGCCGTCTCGACCCACCGGCCGGCGCTGGTGGCGGTCGCGGCCGCGCTCGCCGTCCTCGTCGTCCTGCTCGGCGTCGGGTTCGACCCGCTGTTCGCCGCCGCGGAGAACGCCGCCGAGGCCGCACTCGACGTCGACGGGTACGTCGACGCGGTCGACCCGACGACGGCCGCCGAGGCGACCGCCGACGCCGCGAGCGGCGCGAACGGAGGTGGGCATTCGTGAGCGTCGACGGAACGGGTGGAACGTCCGCCACCGCCGACGACGGGACCGGCGACACGGGCGCCGAACCCGACGGGACCGGCGTGCCGAAGTGGCCCGTCGTGGGCGTCGTGCTCGCCGTCCTCTGGCTGTTCGTCCGCGGGGTCGCCCCCGGCGAGAGCGTGGAGGCGACCGTCCGGACGGTCCTCGGTGAGTTCCTCATCGGGCTCGCGGTCGGGTGGCCGACCGCGTTCGCGCTCCGGCGGTACTACCTCTCGCGGGTGTCGGTCGGTCGGAGCCTCCGCGTGGCCCCCTACGCGGTCCTGTACGTCGTGGTGTTCCTCCGCGAGCTACTGACCGCGAACGTCGACGTCGCCTACCGGGTGCTCGCGCCGTCGATGCCTATCCGGCCGGACGTCATCGCCATCCCGCTCCGGGTCGAGAGCGACGCCGCCGTCACGACCATCGCCAACAGCATCAGCCTCACACCCGGGACCCTCACCATGGACCACGACGCCGCGACCAACACGCTGTACGTCCACACCATCGCAGCGAAGGACCGCGAGAGCGTCGTGAGCCCGATCCGAACGTGGGAGGACTACGCCCTCGTCATCTTCGAGGGACGCGACCCCAACACGGAGATCCCGCGCGAACCGTCGGTGGTCTCGACGGCAGATCCCGGGCAGCCCCCGGACGAGGGGGAGGACCCGGCCGGCGATGGCGAGCGCGTGACCGGCGAGGAGGCGATACGGGAGGGGACGGCCCGGGACGGCTCGACGGACGACGGGGGTGACGGCCGTGGTCGCTGAGAGCACGACGCCGGCGTTCCTCGAGACGGCCGTCCTCGTCGGCCTGGTCGTCGCGGCGGCGGTAACGCTGGTCGCGGGCTACCGGGTCATCCGCGGGCCGACCACCCCGGACCGCGTGGTCGGCCTCGACACCATCGCGACGAACGTCGTCGCCATCGCCGTCCTCTTCGCGATCGAGTCCGGCGCGGGCTTCTTCGTGGACGTCGCGCTCGTCTTGGCCATCATCGGGTTCATCAGCACCATCGCGGTCGCACGCTACGTCACGGACGGTGACATCATAGAATGACAGGGACGCTCCAGGCAGCAGTGGTGGTCGTGCTCGTCGGTATCGGACTGTTCTTCCTCGTCGTCGGGACCGTCGGTCTCGTCCGACTCCCGGACGTCTACAACCGGATGCACGCCACGTCGAAGGCGACCACGCTCGGCGCGGCCTCGATCTTCCTCGCCGGCTTCGCCTACTTCGGCCCGCAGGGTGCGGGGCTGGTCTCGCTCGTCGGCATCCTCTTCCTGTTCCTCACCGCCCCGACCGGCGCGCACATGATCTCACGGGCGGCACAGCGGATGGGCGTCGACTTCGTCGGCGACGTCACCTGGCCGGGGGGCGTCGGCGTCGACGACCCGACCGGCGAGGGGAGTGGTCGCGACCCCGAACCGGAAGTCGACGACTGACCGGGGACGGGGCCGCTCGCGGGCGCCGAACCCGACGAGTACAGCGGAGTCGGGATCCGGTGTGACCGCTTCAGACACCCCTCGGTGCCGCCGTGCTCCGGTGATCGTTCGAACCGTCGGGTGGGACTGAAAGGGGCCGTGCGTAGTCTTTTACCGGCGCTAACCGACCCCGTCCGGGACCGGCGCTAACCGACCCCGTCCGGGTGATCGCCGGCAAATCGGTACGCACGACCGTATCAGTCCTACCCGACGCCCCGACCCACACCAGCACGGGAAGAAGGCTTATTCCGGATCGCAGGCGGGGACAGAGTATGGCCGACGGTCTCGCCGTCGGCGGCGTCCTGGTCCTGGGTGCGGTCTCGTTCTGGGTTGCGGGGCCGCCCGGGATGTTCGCCTGTGGCCTGGCGCTCGTCATCGCCGGAACGGTGGGCGGGTCGGGTCGCGGCGCGGGGGAGACGAGCCGAGATCCCGCGAGGAATGTGAGCCGTCCGGAGTGTGGTGCGAGGAACGACCACGACGCGGAGCGCTGTCACTACTGCGAGGCCGACCTCGGATCGACGGCCGAGGGTCGGGAGACGGCCGAGGGTCAGGACCGCCAGTACGCCGCCGTGAGCAGCACGAGTACGGGGATGATCTCCAGCCTGCCGACCCACATCAGGAACACCATCAGCAGTTTCGACAGCGGCGGGAACTGGAGGTAGGAGCCGAACGGGCCGAGCGAGCCGAAGCCGGGGCCGACGTTGCCGAGCGTCGCGGCCACCGAGCTCATCGCCTCGAGGGTGTTGATGTCGTAGCCCGACCCGGCGACGTCGACGCTGATCAGGAGCGTCGCGACGAGGAAGAGCGCGACGTAGAGCAGCGTGAAGCCGAACACGCCGCGGATGGCCAGCTCGTCGACGACGTTCCCGCCGAGGCGGATCGGCTTGACCGCCGAGGGGTGGGCGGTGGTGAACAGCTCCCGCCGGATCGCCTTGACGACGATGATCCATCGGATGATCTTGATGCCGCCGCCGGTCGACCCGCCCGACCCCCCGACGAACATCGCGAACAGGAGGAGGTACTTCCCGACCTGGGACCACTGGGCGAAGTCGCTGGTGGCGTACCCCGTGGTCGTGACGATGCTGACGACCTGGAAGGTGGCCTGCCGAAGCGAGTTCTCCACGTTCCCGAGGGTGGTCCCGCCGAACTCGAGGGTCGGAGCGATCCCGGTGAAGAGTAGCGCGGCCAGGACACCGGTGAGCGCGGCCATGATCCCGGCGTAGGTGCGGAACTCCTGGTCGCCGGTGAGCTTCCCGGGGTCGCGGTTGGAGACGTGCCAGAACAGCGCGAAGTTCGTCCCCGCGAAGACCATGAACGGGATGACCGCCCACTGGACGGCGGCGTTGAACGCGGCGATGGAGCCGGCTTCCGGGGAGAACCCGCCGGTCGGCATCGTCGTGAGCGGGTGGGCGACGGCGTTGTACAGCCCCATGTTCGGCGCGAGCCCCGCGAGGTGGAGCCCGTAGAGCAGGCCGAACTCCGCGATGGTGAACACGAAGTAGGCCGCCCAGAGGACGCGAGCGGTCTCGGCGATCCGAGGGGTGAGCTTCTCGATGCCGACGCCGGGCGCCTCGGCGTCCATCAGCTGTGCCCCACCGACGGAGAGCTGGGGGAGGATGGCCACCGCGAGGACGACGATGCCCATCCCGCCGAGCCACTGGGTGAGCTGTCGCCAGATGAGCAGCGCGTGGGAGTGGGTGTCGAAGGAGATGTCGCCCATCACCGTCGCCCCGGTGGTCGTGAACCCCGACATCGACTCGAACAGCGCGTTGATGGGGTTCCCGAGCGTCGAGGCCGGTGCCGTCGGTTCGACCAGCATCGGGACGCCGTGGGCGGCCACGAGGTACGGGACCGCGCCGACGACCGACACGAGCAGCCACGTCGCGCCGACCATGAGGAACCCCTCGCGGGCGCCCAGATCGGGGTCGGGATCGAGCCGTTCGAGCGCGAACCCGAGGAGGAAGGTGACGGCGGCGCTGACGGCGAAGACGGGCGCGTCGGTGCCGTAGACGAGCCCGACAGCGAGCGGGACCAGCAGCGGAACCGAGAGGTACTTGATCACCGTGCCGACGAGGCTCGTCGCGGCCCGCCAGTCGACGCGGATGTCGCCCCCGTCCGGCAGGAAACCCACTAACACGTCGGGCCGGACAGGGCCGTCGGGCATCAATCCACCGTTCCGGTCGCGAGCGAGGTACGCTGGACCGGCAACCGGGTCGCGCCGTCGACGAGGCATCGCTCGGTGGTCTGTCAACCGTGGGCTGATGAGTTCGTCGTCCTTCATTCAAATATCAGATATTGAACCATTTCGTAATGGGGCTCGACGGAGCCTTCACATCGAATCCGATACGTACACGCTACGACTGTGGCCCCCTCAACACTGGAGAGTGGCCGAGCCGAGGGCGTCCGGCCCACTCACGAGCCCCGTATCAGGGCGACGTTGCCCAGGGCGTCCTCGACGACCCGTTCGGTGACCGTTCCGAAGGGGATTCGGGACCCCTCGGGACGTCCCGAGAGCCCGACACAGACCGTGTCGTACCGGCTGGTCGCCTCGACGACCGCCCGCCCGATGTCGCCGTCAACGACGACCTCGATGTCGTATTCGCCGGGGTCGAGCCCCGCCGCCTCGGCGGCGTCGGCGATGACCGCCCGCCCCCGTTCCTCCGCGTCCGAATCGCTCTCGCCCAGGGGGGCCTGGACGTTCAGCAGGGTCGGGACGGTCCCGTCGACGGTGGCGAACTCGACCGCCTGGTGTGCGACGACCGGTGCGTTGGGGCCCGGCGCGACGAGCGCCACCGGCGTCCCGATGCTCTCGGTTCTGAGATCGACGAGCGAGACGTCACAACCGGCGTGCCGGACCACCGGGTCGACTGCCGAGCCGAAGACGTGGCCGTCGTGGTCGAGCGTTCCGTCCCAGCCGAGGATGACCTCGTCGGCGGCCTCCTCCTCGAGCACCTCGAGGATCGCCTCGCCGACGTCGGGGGCGACCACCGCCCTCGTCCTGAGTGTGACGTCCATCTCGGCGGCGATGTCGTGCGCGTTCTCAAGCAGTTCGCGCTGGTGTTCGTCCCGGTCGGCCTCGAGGTTCTGGAGCGGCGAGGGTTGGGCGACCGGGATGACGTTGACCGCGACGAGCTCGGGGGTGCCCCGGTCCTCGTTGGCGTGCGCGCTGGCCGCCGCCAGGCGGAGCAGGCCGCGCTGGGTCCCGGGGTTCGCTACCGGGACGACGACGCGGTACGGCTCGGCCGGCTTCCCGCGGATCGCCTCGCGGAGAAGCCCCTCGCTCACGACGCGACCCCGGGTGTAGGCGGCGTACCAGACGAGCCCGAGGGCGACGATGCCCGAGCCGATGAGGATGACGACGGTCGCCATCTGCGAGACGACGACGAGCGACAGGACCACCCCGAGTATCGGGGCCGCAGGGTACAGGGGCCGCGGCAGCGCGAACGACGGGTCGTATCCCTCCGGTTCCGCCCGGCGGAAGACGACGAGCGAGACGTGGACGAGCGAGTAGGCGACGAGGAAACTGAAGCTCGCCGCCTCCGCCAGCAGTGCGATGATGGTCTCGACCTCGAGGCCGACGAGGATCAGCAGCGTCGTCACGCCACCGGTGGCCGCGATGGCACGGTGGGGCGTGTAGTAGCGCGGATGGCTCACGTTGAACCAGTCGGTCACGACCCCGTCCCGACCCATGGCGTAGATGACGCGCGAGGCGGCGAGTATCGAGGAGTTCGAGCTCGAGATGGCCGCGATGATGGCGGCGAAGACGATGGCGACCACCCCCGCCGGACCCAGGTAGACCGCGGCGACGTCCGAGACCGGGATGGGCGAGTCGCCCAGTGACTCGAACGGGATGACGCCCGTGCTGACGAGCATCACGACCACGTAGAGGACGGTCACCAGCACCACCGAGAGGATCATCGATAGCGGGATGATCCGACTGGGGTTCTTGATCTCGCCGGCGACGGTCGCGATGATCTCGAACCCGAGGAACGAGATGAAGACGATCCCGGTCGTGGCGACGATACCCCTCGATCCGAAGGGGGCGAACGGCTCGAGGTTCGTCGGGTCGATGAAGAACACGCCGACGGCGACGAAGACGAGGATGATGGCGGTCTCGACCCCGATGGTGACGTTCTGGAAGGCGCTCGACTCCTCGGTGCCGTAGTAGTTGACCCCGAGGAGGAGGACCAGCCCCACGAGTCCGAGGCCGACGATGAAGACCCGTCCGTCGAGAAACGGGATCGGCTCGACGAGGTACTGCCCGAAGCCGATCATGTAGAACGCGCTCGCGAACATCAGCCCCGTCCACATGCCCCAGCCGACAACGGTCCCGAAGAGCCCGCCGAGCGCGCGGTTGACGTAGTGGTAGCTCCCGCCGGCGATCGGCATCCCCGTCGCCAGTTCGGAGAGCGAGAGCGCCGCGAGCAGCGCGACGAAGCCGGCGATAGCGTACGAGATCGAACTCGCGGGCCCGGCGGATTCGGCGGCGATGCCCGGGAGGATGAATATTCCCGCGCCGATCATCGTGCCGCCGCCGAGCGTCATCGCCTCGAGGAACCCGAGCGTCCGCTCGAGTTCGCCCTCCTCGAGGCTCATGTGTCCCACCCCGCTGTCGTGGCGCGAGGGGTCACTCGACATCCCTCACGATGAGCGCCGGCGCTTCGAGCGCATCGACGATCCCCGAGAGGACGTCGCCGATGATGCGCTCGCGGAGCGAGGGTTCGGTCTCGCCGAGCACGACGAGGTCGTACTCCGCGCCGAGCTCGACGATGTCGGTCCGCGGGTCACCGCCCTCGGAGACTCGCCAGTCGACCCGGTCGCGGTCGACGCCGTACTCGACCAGCCGGTCGACGGCACCCATGAGGAGGAGTTCGCCCCCGCTCGGGTCGGCGCCCTCCGCGACCGAGTGGAACAGGGTGGCGGTCTCCTCGCCCGCCATCAGGAGGTCGGCGACGACCGCGAGGATCCGGTCGAGGTTCATATCGCCGCGGAGCGGGACGAGGACGCGGTCGACGGTGGCCGAGTCGCCACCCGTCAGCACCGCGTTACAGCCGTACTCGTCCGCGATGCGGTCGATGGTGGACGCCCGGTCGTGCGTGAAGACGAGCACCTCGGCGACATGGCCGTGCTCGCCGGCTACCGCGTTCAGCCGGTCCGCGGCCTCGGGGCCGTACTGGTCCCTGAGCAGTGCCGGTTCGGCCTGATCCGGGACCGGGAAGTACCCGAGGAGGACCACCTCGATAGTGCCCAGGTGGTCGAGGACGTCGAGGGGGGGCGGCTCCGGCTCCGAGACGTCGACCGGGACGAGGATTGTCAGACCGCCGATTCTGACCATGGTGACTCGACCATTCCGTCCCGAGTGGTTTCAATCCATGGTGGGAACTGCAGGCGGCTCCCGACACCGGAGATCACCAGCGGTCCGAGGAGGTGCGGGTCGAGCCGTCGGACGGTGGTCTCGACCTCATCCCCGTGATACGGTCGTGCGTAACCGTTTTCAGCGATCTTCAGGACGATCGGTGTCTCGAGACCGGTGGGATGGAACGAGGGGCCGTGAGGCGGCAAAGAATTACGCACGACCGTATGAAAGGGTCGTCCCCGTGCTTCCCGTCCTCCCCCGACTGATAGGGATCATCGTCGTTGTTCGTCGATTTCCAGCCGAGGATCGTGCCCCGCGACCCACGTCGAACGGTCGAATCCCCCGGCTGGCGACGATGATCCCTATGAGAGGTACTCGGGCGGTTTGCTGAATACGGCCTCTACGTCTCGCACGGCGTTTCTATCAGATATCGGAATATTTCCGCAGGAGACGGAACGGGGGA
>JBEPXB010000021.1:0-12819 GCA_041642135.1 Halobacteriales archaeon
TGTCGACGCGGTCGGCCATCGTCTCGTCGACGAGTTCGCCGTCGCGGAACTGCGAGGAGACCCTCGGCAGGGCGGCCTGGTGGGGGAGGACCCAGGCGTTGAGCGCCCGGCAGACCGACCGCAGGTGCTCGAGCGCCGAGGTCGGGAACGACCCGCCGGCCACGGCGAGGAGGCCGACGGTGGTGTGCTCGAACTCGTCGAACCCGCAGTAGTCGAGCGCGTTCTTCAGCGGCGCGGAGTACGAGCCGTGATACACGGGCGTGCCGAGCAGGACCGAATCGGCTCCGCGCACCCGCCGGGCGAGGTCGTTCGCGTCGCCGGCCTCGCCCGCGTCGCCGTCGTACACCGGTAGGTCGAACTCGCGGAGGTCGATCAGCTCCGTCGTCGCCCCCCTCGACTCGGCCGCATCGAGCGCCCGACGGGACGCCAGCCGCGTGTAGCTCCGCTCCCGGAGGCTCCCCGGGATGGCTACGACGTGCGTGTCCATACCCCCGCTATGCCGTCTGGATATAAATGCGGGGCTGGTCCAACGACGCTCCCCCTCGAGTGTCGACGCTGGCTCGGGGGTCCCATCACTGTGGCACCACCGTCCGGACGGACGGGGTCACGGTCCGCACTCTGGGCCGTACCGATGAGTGTCACGGTGCGAACACTGATAGTCGCCCGCTCGGGATTCGTACGCATGGGCACGGGGACGACGGACGACCGGTTATCTATGGGCCTCGACGCGCTGGACGACCACCTCGGCGGGGGGCCCCGCCCCGGGACGCTGGTGAGTCTCACGGCGCCGCCGGCCAGCCAGGCGGGGGCGCTGTTCTACGCGCTGATGCGCCAGCGGCCGACGCTGTACATCAGTACGCTCCGGCGGGAGGACGCCGTCCGGGACGAACTGGAACACGTCCTCGAGGACGACGTCGAGTACACCATCCGCCCGGTTGGGACGCAGAACCCACTCCGGAACGTCAACCGGGCGATCGAGGAGGCCGACCCGGGCGGCCAGGCCGGCCGCGAGCGGAACATCGTCATCGACACGATGAACCCACTGGAACGGACCGGGAAACACGACCGGTACATCGACCTGCTGAACGCGATTAAGACGTACCTCCTCGAGGCGGGCGGGGTCGCGATGTGTCACTGTACCGAACTGGGACGACAGCCGGAGCTCCGTGACGTGACGCTGACCATCTCGGATCTGGTGCTCGACCTCGGCGTCGTCGCCGACAAGAGCACCGTCGAGAACCACCTCATCGTCCCGAAGTTCCGGAGCCGGGACGTCGTCGAGGAGGTCATCAAGCTGAAGCTCGGGCGAGAGGCGCTCGTCGACACTAGCCGGAACCTCTGACCGGGGACGGCTCGCGCCTGAAAACGGTCCTCACTCTTATCTTCACACCTGCCAACCCGAAACCACTTGCGAGACTAGTCGGGGGGGCTCATGACAGATAACATCGATTCACCTAACGGGCACGACGACGGGACGAACGGGAACGACAGTGACGCCACCCCCGAGAGGGCGCGGAGGGACGCCGACGGAGAGGAGTCGGGCCTCGATCCGACGCCCGATGGTGGCGTGGCCGCGGACGACTCGAGCACGTGGTTCCCCGACGAGGATGGGCCCGCGCCGGCCGAGGACGTCGGTGGTGTCGAAGAGGAGTCCGACGAGGACGCCGAACGGGAGGGACCGTACATCGACCCGGAGAAGCTCGCGCCGGTGCTGGCCGCGGGTAGCGACGTGGCCGAGGCGCTGAGCCACCAGGTCGGCGAGCACACGGTCAACGTCAACCCGGACCTCGACGAGGACGCCTTCTTCAGCGGCACGGGCGGCGAGCCGACGGTCGTCGACCGCTACCACCTCGAGAAGGCGGTCCCGACGGAGAAGAAGCGGAGCTTCCGCGAGATCGAGCGCTACTGGGTGAACAAGCCGTTCGCGTTCGTCGTCCTGTTCCACTCCGAGAAGGAGAACGAGCGGAAGTACTACGTGGTGGAGCCGCACCTCGCCGGGACGGAACAGGACCTCCGCGGGTTCCTCACCGAGAAGCTCACGAGTTCGATCACCTACTCCTGGCGGAAGGACGACGACTCGCCGGCCACGCGGGCGACCGTCATCGAGGAGGAGACGTACGACCTCCTCTCGCGGTACGACATGTACACCCCGCCCGGCGATGGCGGGTTCGACATCGGTCGGTTCCTCGAGTCGGTCAAGCGGGGGCTCGGACTCGGCGGTGGGCCGGACGAGGGCACGGAGGACGGCGCGCGGGCGGCCGGGCGGACCCGTGACGCGTTGCGCATCTACCCCTCGACGGAGTCGCTGAGTCGGCTCGACGGCTCGAGCGCCCGGCCGGAGTCGGCGGTGCTCGCCGGCGACGAGACCTCGCTCACCGAGTACCAGGTCGAGAAGCTGCTCTACTACCTGCGCCGCGACTTCATCGGGTTCGAGCGTATCGACCCGATCAAACACGACGTCAACGTCGAAGACATCTCCTGTGACGGCTACGACAGCCCGGTGTTCGTCTACCACACCGACCACGAGCAGCTCATCACGAACGTCGAGCACGGCCGGGGCGACCTCGACGACTTCGTCGTCAAACTGGCCCAGCGCTCGGGGAAGGGTATCTCCAAGCGCCAGCCGCAGGTCGACGCCACGCTCCCCGACGGGTCGCGCGCGCAGTTGACCCTCGGGACGGAGGTGAGCGACCGCGGCACCAACTACACCATCCGTCAGTTCAAGGACGTCCCGTTCACGCCGATCGACCTCGTCAACTGGCACACGTTCTCGCTGGACCAGGTCGCGCTGCTGTGGCTCTGTATCGAGAACAACAAGTCGATCATGTTCGCGGGCGGGACCGCCTCCGGGAAGACGACGAGCCTCAACGCGCTGTCGCTGTTCATCCCCTCGAACGCCAAGATCGTCTCGATCGAGGACACCCGCGAGGTCGAACTCCCGCAGCGCAACTGGATCGCCAGCGTGACCCGGCCCTCGTTCGCCACCGACGACAGGGGGGACATCGACGAGTTCGACCTGCTGGAGGCCGCACTCCGTCAGCGCCCGGACTACCTCGTGATGGGCGAGGTCCGCGGCGAGGAGGGTCGGACGCTGTTCCAGATGATGTCGACCGGACACACGACCTACACGACGTTCCACGCCGACAGCGTCGGCGAGGTCATCGATCGGTTCACGACCGACCCGATCAACGTCTCGAAGTCGCTGTTCACCGCGCTCGACCTGGTGACCGTCCAGGTCGAGACCCGCGTCCAGGGACGGAAGGTCAGGCGCAACCGCACCCTCACCGAGATCAACCGCTACGACGCCGAACTCGAGGAGGTCAACGTCCAGGACGTCTACCGGTGGCAGCCCGACACGGACGAGTTCAAGCGGATGGTCCACCCGTCGATCCTCGACGAGATCCAGTTCGACCGCGGCTGGAACGACGACCGGCTCCGGCGCGAACTGTTCGAGCGGCGGGTGCTGCTCGCGTACCTCATCGACCGGGACATCCGGACGTACGCGGAGGTCGCGGCGGCCATCCAGGGGTACATCAGCGCCCCCGAGACCATCATGGGGCTGATAGCGAGCGACCGTCTCGACGGGGCATTGGCCGACCTGCGGTCGATGGAGAACGTCCTCATCGACATCGACCCGGAGAAGGAGGAGATGGTCCCCCGGCCGGACCCGAACGAGCGCGTGCTGGGCGAGTCGGCCGAGATACTCGAGCGGGCCGAGGCGGAGCTGTTCCCCGAGTACGAGGACGTCGAGTTCGAGGACGCCGCGGCACAGCTCCGCGAGGCCGCCGAGTTCGACTGGAACACCGATAACGCCCCGGAGACGCTCGAGGTCGCCGCCGCCGACCGAGCCCCGGACGACGTGGGGACACGAGCGCCCGATGATCCGGCCCGCGGGATCGGCCCGTCCGAGACCCCGGAAGCCATCGAGGCCCGGGAGGCACAGAAGGCCCGGTGGAACCTGGAGGGCATCGAGCCGCTGTTCGAGCCCGCGGAGGGCGAGGACTGATGGCCCCGGAGTCGGGCCGAGCGGAGTCCGGCGGCGAGGTCCGGGGAGTGCCGAGCCGGGGCTTTCTCGACTCGCCCGGGGAGGCGTTCTACCCGCTCTACAAGGAGCTGGTCGCCGACCGCCGGGACTTCGTCCGGCGGGTCGACACCCAGCTCCGGCAGGCGCTCCGGGACACGCCCGTCGAGCTGTTCCTCTCGCGGAATCTCGCGATCGGGACGACGCTCGGCCTGTGTCTCTGGGTCGTCGGGCTGGTCATCGGGTACCTCGTCACCGTCGTGTGGACCGGCGGGGTCCCCCCGATCCTCGGCCTGTCGCTCTCGCCGGAGCTGACGGCGGCGGTCGAGACGGCGCGGGTACTGCTGGCCGTGCTCCTCTCGGGGCTCGTGCTCGGAGCGATCGGGTTCGCCGCGGGGTTCGGCCTGCCGCTGGTCGACCTCTACTACGACGCCTACAGCCGGGAGCGGAACATCGACCAGCTCCTGCCCGACGCCATCGCGTACATGTACGCGCTGTCGGTCGGCGGGATGAACCACATCGAGATCCTGGAGGCGGTCGCCGACACCGAGGAGGTGTACGGCGAGGTCGCCCGGGAGTTCCAGGTGATCGTCCAGCGGACCCGGTACTTCGACACGGACTACCGGACGGCGATCCGCGACCGGGCCGCCGAGACGCCGAGCGAGCCGCTCAACCAGTTCCTCACCGACATGCTCTCGATCGCGAGCTCCGGGAGCGACATGACACAGTTCTTCGACGAGAAGGCCGAACGCCACCTCGAGATCGCCCGCCGGCGACAGGAGGAGACGCTCGACACCCTGGAGCTGATCGGCGAGATGTACCTCGCGATCTCGCTGTTCCCGCTCCTGTTGATCATCCTGCTGGTCGTGATGTCGATGGTCGGGCAGTCCTCGACGACCCTGCTGTACCTCACCGTCTACGGCCTCATCCCGTTGCTCGGGGTGACGTTCCTCGTCCTGATCAGCATGATCAAGCAGGACGAGCTGAGCGAGGGGTTCCTCACGCCGCCGGACGGCAGCGAGCCGACCGACGAACGGACCATCCGGTTCTCGCCCTTCCGGCGGCCGGTGACCGCGGGCTACCGGGCGCGCCACGCGCTGTTCCGGCGGGCCGACCGCCGCGAGATCCTCCACCGGCTGTCCTACCTGGTGCGGAACCCACAGGAGCTGTTCGTGACCCAGCCGCTCGCGACCCTCCTGCTCACCATCCCCGTCGCGGGCGGGTTCGTCGCCTACGCGTTCCTCTCCGGGCTCGCCCCGCGGACCGTGTCGGGGCTGGTCGCCGAGCCCGTCTCGACGACGGTACTGTACGTCTACATCCCGGCGTTCCTGACGATGATCCCCCTGGCCGTCTTCCACGAGCTGTACACGCGGAAGCGCTTCGGGGTCCTCGACAACCTCTCGGAGACGCTCCGGAAGCTCTCGAGCACCAACGACACCGGGCTGACGCTGCTGGAGTCGTTCGAGACCGTCGCCGAGACTTCCCCCGGCGCCCTCGCCGAGGAGTTCGACCGCATCCACCGGAAGGTGCGCTACGGCAAGAGCCTGAAGGCGGCGCTCGTCGAGTTCAACAACCGCTACCACGTTCCCCGGCTCGCGCGGGTGGTGAAGCTCATCGCGGAGGCCCAGGAGACGTCCAGCCGGATCACGGAGGTGCTGACGACGGCGGCCCGCGCCAGCGAGAACCAGGACGAACTCGCCCGGGACCGCAAGACCCGCACCCGGATGCAGATCGCCATCATCCTCATGACGTACCTGACGCTGCTGGGGGTGATGGCCGTCCTGAAGGTGCAGTTCCTCGACGTCATCTCGGGCATCGTCTCGGCCGCCCAGGGCACGGGGCAGAGCCCCGCGGGCATGCCCCTCGCGGGCGGCGTCAGCGTCGACCGCCTGTCGCTGGTGTTCTTCCACGCCGTTACCGTCCAGGCGGTCACCTCGGGGCTCATCGCCGGCTACCTCCGTGACTCGGACCTGCTGAGTGGCGTGAAATACGTGGTGGCGCTCCTGGTCGTCACCCTCGCGGTCTGGATACTCGTCGCATGACCCCGGCACGACGACCGACACCGACGTCCGACACCCGCGGACAGACGCTCCACGACTTCGCCATCGGGATGACCGTCTTCCTCCTGGTGCTCGGGTACGTGTTCGCGTTCGTCCCCGGGCTGTTGACTCCGTTCTCGCCCGAGACGGACAGCACCGCCATCCGGGTCGACCGGACCGCCGACTTCCTCGCCGAGGGCCTGCTCGTCGAGGACGGCGACGCCGGGTCGCTGAACGAGACCTGCACCCGGCACTTCTTCAACGGGTCGTCGCCCGCGGGCTGTGACCGGCTGTCCCAGCCGGTCGACGAGGCGTACGCGCGGGACCTCTCGGCGCTGAGCTCCCGGACGCAGCTCAACGTGACGATGGTCAGGAACGGTCGCGTCGCGAGGTACCCGGACCCGGCAACCGGGGACCGACTCGCGGTCGGGCCGGACCCGGCGTCCGCCGACGACCGGGTCATCCGGGCGGTCCGGGTCGTCTCGCTCGGCGGTCGCGACTACCAGCTCGTGGTGAGGATGTGGTGAGACCGATGACGGGTGATAGAGCGGGGGGCGGGGGCGACGACCGCGGGCAGAGCTACACGCTCGAGTCGATCGCGGCCGGGGTGGTGGTGCTGTCGGCCGTGATATTCGCCATCCAGGCGACAGCGGTGACGCCGCTGTCGGTATCGACTGCCAGCCAGCACGTCGAGAACCAGCAGCGCGAGGTGGCCGACTCCCTGCTGGCACAGGCCGCCCGGAACGGCACGCTGCGGTCGGCCGTGCTCTACTGGAACCCCGACAACCGGACGTTCGTCAACGCGACGGCCGAGGGGTACCTCGGGAGGCCGCCGGACAACGCCTTCGGGAACCAGCTCCAGCGGGTGTTCGCGGACAGCGAGGTCGCCGTCAACGTCTACGTGGGCTACGACACCCCGAACGGGCTGAAGCGACGGACGATGGTCTACCAGGGGACGCCCTCGGACAACGCCGTCAGCGCGTCCCAGTCGGTCGTGCTGATGGACGAGGACGCCCTCCGGGGCCCGTACGGCGGGCGGACGCTGAACGGGACGGGGCCGACGGCCGACGCGTTCTACGCGCCGGACGTCGCGCCGAACGGGTCGGTCTACAACGTCGTGGAGGTGCGCATCGTCGCATGGCGGATATGAACCCGACCGACCGGACGAGCCGAAGGGGCCGGACGGACCGGGCGGGCCGGACCGACCGGGCGCAGCTCATCCTGGTCGGCGGGGTGGTCGTCGCGCTCGCGCTGGTCGCGCTGGTCCTGCTGCTGAACACCGCCCTGTTCGCCGAGAACATCGCGACTCGTGGGCTGGGTCCGGGTCCCGGACACGCCTCCGACCACGCCGCGTTCGCCGACCGGGCGGCAGACCGGGTCCTCCGCCACGAGGAGCGGATCGAGTACGTCTCCTGGGCCGACGCGGAGGCGAACGCCACCGACGGCCTCCGGCGGGTCGACGCGGCCGTCCGCACCCGGCAGTTCAAGGAGCACGGCGCGGTGGCGACGATGGAACTCGACGCCGTGCGGCGCGGGACCGCGCTGATCCAGAACGACACCCGGACGTTCTCCAGCGTCGGCGGTGACGCGAACTGGACGCTGGCGGACTCGACAGGTGGTATCCGGAACTACACGATGACGGTCGACGCCACGAGGACCTCCTCGCCGGCGAACGCCACCGACGCGTTCACGGTCCGGGTCGAGAACGGCTCCGACGTCTGGGAGGCGTACGTCTACGCGAGCGGCTCCGGGACCGTGGTCGTGAACGTCTCCGGGGAGACCTGCGAGAGCGACGGCTCCGTGGCGACCGTCAACTGGACCCGCGGGACCCTCGCGGGCTGTACGTTCCCGTTCGCGACCGACGGATCGGGTCGAGCCCTCTCCGGCCCGTACGGGCTCGGCTACGAGAACGGCGACGAGGCCGAGGGGACCTATCACCTCGTCGTCCGCAACCGTACGTCGGACGACGTCGAGACGGCCCGCTTCGGCGACCCGGGTACGGCGACCCTCCCGCGCCGGCACCCGACGGTCTACGCCGTCCGCCTGGCGGTCGGCTACGAGGGAACGACCGTCGACTACGACACGCACGTCCGGGCGGCCCCGGGCGAACCGGAGCACACCGATTCAGCATCATGACTCGCGACGACAGCGGACGGTACGGCCGAACGATGGATCGACCGGGCTTCCCCGGAGACCGGGGCGTCTCGTTCACCCTCGGCTACGTGCTGACGGTGGCCATCGCGCTCGTCCTCGTCTCGGGCGTACTGTTCACCGTCGGCGAGGTCGTCAAGGACGAGCGGGACGAGACCGTCAGGGGCGAGGCCTCCGTCGTCGGCGACCAGACGGCGGCGGCGCTCATGGCGGCCGACCGTCTCGCCGGGCGGGACGACAGGTCGAACGTCAGCATCGCGCTGGAGCTCCCCGACCGGCTCGCCGACCAGGCATACACCGTCTCGTTGCGGACCAGCGGGGGGGACACGTTCGTCGTGGTCCGGACGCGGTCGCCGACGGTCGTCGTCTCGACGCCGCTGACGACCCGGATGCCCGTGACCGAGGCGACGGTCTCCGGACCCCGAGTGCGTGCGGTCTACCGGGGAGCCGACGGGTCGCTGACGCTCCGGGGTGGTGAGTCGTGAACGGCATCGGTCCGCGCGACCGAAGCGGGGACGAGGACCGGGCGGTCAGCGACCTGATCGGGTTCGTCACCGTGTTCGGTGTGGTGGTCGTCTCGGTCGCGGTCGTCTACGCGTTCGGGGTCGGCGCGCTCGCCGACGTCCAGCGCGGCGAGGCGGTAGACAACGTCGAGCGCGGGTTCGACATCCTCGGCGACAACATGGCGGACGTCCACCGCAACGGCGCGCCCGGCCGGTCGACGGAACTCGACTTCGAGGGCGGGGAGCTGTCGACCACCGGGAAGGTGACGCTGACGGTGAAGGACGGGAGCGGAACCCTGTTGGCGTCGTTCGTGACCACGCCGATACGCTACACCGACGGGGAGACGGGCTTCTCCTACGCGGGCGGCGCGGTCGTGCGGACCGACCGCGACGCGGCGGTCGTGGTGGACGACCCGCCGTTCCGGTTCTCCCCCGAGCGGTCGGTCCTCTCGGTGGTCGAGACGAAGCCGGCCGGGGATACGACCGCCATCGGCGGCGGTTCGGTCCGCGTGACCGGCCGGCGGGTCGGGTCCTCGGTCGCGGCCGTCGAGACCGGCGGGGTGACGTTCGAACTCAACGTGACCTCGCCGCGCTACGGGGCCTGGCGTCGCTACCTCGAGGGCGAGGGGCTGAACTGCCCGGACGTCTACGCCGCCGAGAACAGGGTCGTCTGCCAGTACACGACGAACGAGCTCTACATCCGACGGACGATGGTCCGCGTCCGGCTGACCCCGTAAGGGGTCGCACGACGCGATAGCGTCGGCCGTACCGGTGTAGCGGCTCCACATCCCCGCGCCGGGACGACGGGATCCCCGTTCCCGACCTGCGAACGACGGGAGGGATCGGGCGTGGACATCGTACTGCCCGAGGCCGCGGATGGAGTCCCGGATCACTCCGGAGAACGTTGCAGTGTCACTTCCCACATGGGTGTGCCGATCCCCCGCTCGGCCGAGACCTGCGTCGAACGTCGGTACGAACTGGCGGCGGGGGAGGGTCGGCGTCCACTGCAGGTCGAAGAGCCTACCGGGGGTACCTCCCCGGAACGGTTGCTCCCCTCACAGTCTCGGTGGAGGACTGATCCAGCGGTGATCCGAGACCCTCCGCCCCTCCGAGGACAACCCGTCGACGAGAGGACCGGGTCCACAGTCGTAGGGCCGGACCCCGTGACCCGAGGCCGACCGTCCCGGACGCGGACACGGACGCCCGCGGGTCCTCACCGGTCCTCGATCTCGACCTCGTTGATGCTCACGAGCAGGTACGAGAGGCGGCTGGCGGGCTGGTCCTTCCGTGGGAACGCGAACCCGCCGAGCGCCCGGTCGTAGTGGACGGCGCTCCCGCTGCGCATGTTCACGCTCCCGACGACCGCTGCGCCGTAGATGTCCGAGTTGGACTGCATCGAGAGCCCCCCGCCGGCCCCGGGAGTCGTCGGCGCGAACAGCAGGCCGACGAACCGCGATCCGCCGCCCCCGCTGCCGCGCAGCGAGATGGACGTGCCGCTCCCCGCGAACAGGCGGAACGCCGTCGACTCCTCGTCACCAACGGTGACCGCCGAACTGGTCAGTTCGACCGTGTCCCCGCCCAGCCAGAGCTTCGCGGTATTGTCGTTCCCGGCCGTCCCGACCACCTCGATCCTGCCGCCGCTCTTGAGGTTCAGGTCGCCGTCGACGGCGATCGAGACGTTGCCCGCCGAGACGTCGACGGTGAGCGTCTCGCCGTTCAGCCGGAGGTCGCCGGCCTGGCAGTACCGGCCGTCCCCGGCCGCGTCGATTGTGGTCGTGCCGTCGGGGAGGGTATCGCCGCCGGCACATATCGAGTTGACCCGGTCGGTGACGGTCCCGTCGATCGGGGGCACCTCCACGCCGGAGCCGTTCTCCCGCTCCGTGCCCGTTATCACCCCATTTTGGGGCTGGGAGATCCCCTGGTGGTACGCGTTCCCGTAGATGGTGTTGCTGTTGCCCGAGAACCCGAGCGTCCCGCCGGTGTTGACGGTGCCCCTGATGTAGGACTCGCCGCCCAGGTCGAGCCCGCTCGGGCTCCTGACGGTGCCGTCCCCTCCCGCGGTGCTGGCGTAGTCGCCGCTGCTGGAGTCGTAACTGTCGACGAACGTCGGGCTCCCGGCGTTGCCCCGCATGTCGATCGGCGACCCGTTGCCTACCGAGATCAGCCCGGAAGCGAGTCTGAACCGGGCGGAGGATGCGACCAGTTCGACACGCACGGTCCGGTTGGCCGGGAACGCGGTCGTGTTCCCGCCGATCCGACGGTCGAAGAACCGTTCCCAGCCCCGGTAGTAGTCGCTCCGGACGAACAGCACGAGCTCGTTGCCACTCCGGACCGGGTTCGTCCAGTTCTGCCCCCGGGAGGGCTGAGGATATATCCGCTCCTCGCCGGTCCGCCGGATCCGGGCGGTCGTGACGTCGCTCTCCGTGCCGGTGACGTTGATCATCGGGAGCGTGAGCGTCCCCTGGCGGTAGTGTATCTCCGGGGGAGACACCATCACGCTCCCGTCCGTGCCGTCCGTCCGTCGCCAGACGCCGCCGCCCTGGTAGGCGATCCGCTCGGTCCCGCGAGAGTAGGTCACAGTCCCGAGCGTGGTCTCGTTGCGCCAGATCACGTCCCCCGACGAGCGGTTCCGCAGGACCAGTCGCAGTTTCCCGGTTCGGTCGACGGAGACGCGTCCGTCGCGACCGCGGGCGTTGAGGTCCATCGTCGCGGCGTCGCCACCCTCAAGCGCGACCATGCTCGCCCGCGAGTCCAGCTCCGTCATCAGACGGAGCCCGGACTGCGTCTCGGCGACCCCACGCCCCTCGTCGAGCGTCAACGAGCCCACACCGGCGACGAGCAGCGAACTCACCAGCGCCAGCACGAGCACGACCGCGATCGCGAGGGTGCTCGCCTGCCCCCTGTCGGTCGATGCGCCGCTCATCGGTCGTCCCGGACGCTACCCCACCGTCTCCCCGTGTTCATACGATCCCCCACTGGTTACGACGTTGGCGAGATGTCGGAAAAAACGTTCTGGCCGCCTCGAGAACGTGAGCCGCGACTCCGGGCCGGAAGGCCGTCGTTCGACGCGACCTCGCGACCGGCGGAGTCAGCGCCGGAGCCTAGCGACGGTCCGGTCCTCACTCCCGCTTTCGGTCTCGGTCACCTCGACCAGCCCGTCGTCGGCCAGGTCTTTCAGCAGGTCACGGAGCCACGCCCGCCCGTGCTCGCCGTCCGGGCTGTAGTCGACCCGGATCCGGGGACCGAGGTCATCCAGCGCCAGTTCGTCGTACTCGCGCAGGGCGCGGACGACGCGCCCCCGCATCTGCCGGCGCGACCCCTCGAAACTCGGCTGTGTGGGGACATCGGGCGCGGTGAAATCGCCCGACTCGTACGCCCCGCACCACTCGCGCCACGGACAGCCGGCCTCGTCACACCGGGGTGCGGTCCCGCAGACGACCCCGCCGAGCTCCATGACCGCGTTGTTCCAGACCCTCGACTCGCCGGGGGGTATCAGGTCGTTCGCGGCCCGCTCGAACTCGCCGTCGTCGTCGGGGACGCCGAACGCGCGGTAGAGCACCCGCTTGACGTTCGTGTCGACCACGGCGTCCCCCTCGTCGAAGGCGAAGGAGGCGACGGCGTTGGCGGTGTACGGGCCGACGCCCATCAGATCCTGGAGCCCCTCGGGCGTCGTCGGGAACTCGCCGTCGTGTTCGGTCAGGACCTGCCCGGCCGCCTGGTGGAGGTACTTCGCGCGGTTGTTGTACCCGAGCGAGTGGTCGGTCCAGAACCCGACCACGTCGGAGCGGTCGGCGGCCGCCAGCGCCTCGACCGTCGGCCAGCGGTCGAGGAACTCGCGCCAGGGCTCGACTACTCGGTCGAGCTGGGTCTGCTGGCTCATCACCTCCGAGACGAGGATCGCGTAGGGGTCGGTCGTCTCCCGCCAGGGGTAGTCGCGGTGGCCGGCCTCGTACCACGAGACGAGCGCCTCGCGGACGGCGTCGAGATCCGACGGGAGGTATTCTCCGGGATCGGTATCGTCGTCCCCGTCGGTCATCACCGGTTCCTCGACCGTCCGGGTTTTGGGTGTGACGGTCCCGGATGCGGACGTGACCCACCCGCTCAT
>JBEPXB010000022.1:0-12703 GCA_041642135.1 Halobacteriales archaeon
GTCGTGGTCCCGACCGGATGGCTCACGAGACACCACCGGGCGTGCCCCCTCGTTCTGCGCCGCCGTGCGCGTCAGACGGTGTCATGGCTCACGAGGGACGGGAGCTGTCAAGTATCTATCCCGGCGGATCGACGGTCGTGGCGCGAGCCGTATCGACGGCCCGGGCGTTCACCCGGGTGGACCGCGCGTTGCGGTCCCGGTTCGGGGAGCGGGCGTTCATACGGTCGTGCGTACCGATGTACCGGCGATCACCCGGACGGGGTCGGGTAGCGCCGGGAAAAGACGACGCACGACCGTATCAGTCGCCCGTCGCGAACCCCCGAAACCGGCTCAGCGGTGGGGTCCGAGCAGGTCGTAGGACCGCTCCCACTCGTAGTCCTCGTCGAAGTAACGCTCGGCGAGCGGCGTCTCGGGCATCTCGCCGGTGGCCCGCTTCTCCTGGCCGTAGGAAGGACGGTCCGGACCGTGGTAGAACCGGCCGGTGAGGACCTTCCCCTCGTGGAGCGCCGTCTCGGTCTCGTACATCATATCGGCGGCCTCGCGCCGGTCGCCGACGTCGAACTCGTAGTCGTCGTTCTGCTGGACGTCGATGTACGGGACGTACTGCTTGGCGTCCTTGTTCCAGGTCGGGCACTGGGTGAGGAAGTCGATGTGGGAGAACCCGTCGTGCTCGATGGCCTCGACGATTATCTCCTTGGCCTGGTTGGGGTTGACCGCCGCGGTCCGGGCGATGTACGACGCGCCGGACGACAGCGACAGCGAGAGCGGGCGCACGGGGTCCTTCGCCGAGCCGTGGGGCTGGGTCTTGGACTTGTGGCCCTTCGGGCTCGTCGGGGAGGTCTGCCCCTTCGTCAGCCCGAATATCTCGTTGTTGAACACGATGTAGGTCATGTCGTGGTTCTCCCGGGCGGTGTGCATGAAGTGGTTCCCGCCGATACCGTAGCCGTCGCCGTCGCCGCCGGCGGCGACGACCTCGAGACCGGGATTGGCGAGTTTGGCCGCCCGCGCGACCGGCAGCGACCGGCCGTGGATCGAGTGGAAGCCGTAGCTCTCGAAGTAGCTCGAGAGCTTGCCCGAACAGCCGATCCCGGTGACCAGCAGCACCTCGTCGGGCGAGCGGCCGAGCTCGGCCATCGCCCCCTTCAGCGCCTTGAGGACGCCGAAGTCCCCGCAGCCCGGACACCACGTCGCCTGTGGCTCGATGCCGGGCGTGAACTCGTTCTGGTCGACCTCCTGTCCCTCCCGTTCGCCGATGGCGCTGAATGCACTCATGATTCAATCACCCGCAGCGGGGACGTACGTCGTGCCGTCGCTCGGCACGTCAGTGTCCCCGTTGATGTTCGTCTCGAACCCCTCGACGACCTCGCGCGGCTCGAAGGGGTTGCCGTTGTACTTCAGCAGGCTGGACATCTTCGGACCGAACCGACCGAGGCTCCCCTGGACGTGGCGCTTGAACTGCGCCGACGCGTTCATCTCGACGACGAGGCAGGACTCGACCGACTCGAGGAACTCCGTCACCTCCCGTTCGGGGAACGGCATCAGGTCCGACACGGAGAGCGACCTGACGGAGTGGCCGGCCTCGTTCAGCCGGCCGACGGCCTCCTCGACGGTTCCCTGCTGGCTCCCCCAGGTCATGATGCCGTACTCTGCGTCCTCGGGGCCGTGGTAGGACTGGTTCGACTCGTCCGAACCCCGCTCGTCGAGCTCCGCCCGGACGTTCGTGAGCTTCGACATCCGGCGGTGCATCTGCGCCACGCGGTTGTCCGGGTCCTCCGCGATGTGGCCGGTGGGCCAGTGCTCGTTACCGGAGGCGAGGAAACGCCCGCCGGACTGGCCGGGGATCGACCGCGGCGAGGAGCCCTTCTCGGTGTCGTGGAGGTAGCGCTCGAACTTCCCGGAGTGGTGGTGGGCCGCCTCGGCGACCTCGTCCTCGGTGAGCGTGTTGCCCGGGTCGGGGTTGGGCTCGCGGTCGAAGACCGACTCGGGGACGTTCACCAGTTCGCCCGAGAGCTTCTGGTCGTAGACGACGATCGCCGGCAGGTGGTACTCGTACGCGAGCCGGAACGCGTCGCGGGTCTGCTCGTAGGCCTCGGCGGCGTTCCCGGGCGCGAAGACGACCCGATTGGAGTCGCCCTGGCTCGTGTAGAGGACGTGCTCCAGGTCGGCCTGTTCGGGCTTCGTGGGCATCCCGGTCGAGGGGCCGGCTCGCATCGCCTCTAAGAGCACGACGGGCGTCTCGGTCATTTCGGCGAGGCCGAGCGGTTCGCTCATCAGCGCGAAGCCGCCACCGGACGACCCGGACATGGCCTTCACGCCGGCGTGGGAGGCGCCGAGCGCGAGTGCGGCCGCCGCGATCTCGTCCTCGACCTGCTCGGAGATACCCCCCAGGTCGGGGAGGTACTGGCTCATCAGCGTGAACACCTCGGTCCACGGCGTCATCGGGTAGCCGGCGATGAACCGGCAGCCCTCGTCGATAGCGCCGAAGGCGATCCCGTTGGAACCGCTGACGAGCACCTGGTCCTCCTCGTGCTCGCCCTCGGGCATGCGGATGTCGTGGCTGAACTCGAAGTCGGCGGCGAGTTGGTAGGCGTCCTCGAGGATCTCGAGGTTCGTCTCGAGCACGTCTCCGCTCATCCGCTCGCTCATCAGCTGCTCGATCTCGTCGAGTTCGTACTCCAGCAGGGCACAGGTGACGCCAACACCCGCGGTGTTGCGCATCACCTCGCGGCCCTTCTCGCGGGCCATCGCGCGGAGGTCGACCGGATAGACGTTCCAGTCGTTCTCCTCGACGCGCTCCTCGAAGTCCGGGACGTCGGCCGTGTCGAGCAGCCCCTCGTCGTAGACGATGACCCCGCCCTCGCGGAGTTCGTCGAGGTTCTCCGCGAGCGGTTTCACCTGCTCGTTGCCGTAGACGGCGCCTTCCTTCTCGTTCCGGGCGAACGAGTCACCCAGCGCGAGCAGGACGTTGTAGCCGTCGCCACGCGAGCGGACCGGGTGGGGCGCCGCGCGTACTTCGACGTAGGTGTGGCCGCCGCGGATGCGCGAGGGGTAGTGCCGGTGCGTGAACACGTTCAGCCCCGAGCGCATCAGCGCCTTGGCGAAGTTCTGACTCGTCGAGTCGATACCGTCGCCGGACCCGCCGGCGATCCGCCAGACGAGTTCTTCGGTCATAGTGTATCACCAGAGGGTTGCCGCATACTCGGATCGTTCGGGTGCGACCGGATAAAGCGTTTGCTACTCTATGACACGCATTAATAATGAGCATCCGGGGGTCCGGTCGAGACGTCCGAAACCCGGGCTCGACCGGGGTGTCCGGAGGCCGGACCCGGGCGGGCCATCCGAGATCAGCAGTTCCCGAGTCGATGCCCCGGAACCGACCGGCGGGTGGCTGTCCCCGGACGCAGTCCCGCGGGTTCGGCGCTCGAACCCGCTCCCATCCCGGGTTTCGGCCCGAGTTCCGGCGCCGCAGGACATATAAACTCGTGTATCCTGGGTGGGTTTGAGACGGATGTCCCTCACCGAGCTGATAACCGGCGTCGAGAACCACGAGAAGACTCTCACGGTCTTCAACGCCGACGCCGAAGCCGTCGAGGCCGTCAGGGAGCGGTTCCACGACCGGAACCTCGCGGTGAGGACCGAGCGGACGGAGTCGGGTCGGCCACGGGCGTTCGTGGTGCTTTCGGCCGGCGGCGAGACGGAGGAGGAGTGCTTCGTCACCGCAGCGAGCCTCGACGACATCCTCAGCGCCCGCGACCCCACCGAACCGGGGTTCGACGACACCTCCTACCGGCCGATCCTCGACCACCTCGACGAGACGATGTTCACGTCCTACGACACCCGGCAGATGGTCGCCGCCTCCCGGGAGATCGAGGACCGTGCATGGCGGCTCGGCCGGGGGTCGCTCCACGCCGGCTTCCAGTACCTCTCCATCCTCGAGGACCAGATGGACGTCTACGAGCGCCTCGCCACGAAGGAGGGGCTCCAGGTCCACGCCTACGCCTACCCCGACCAGGACGCGGTGCCCGACCACGACACCGACCTCACCATCCACGTCGAGCGGACGGCCGAGATCGAGGAGTCGTGGTTCGTCGCCTACGACGGCGGCGGCATCGACGTGAACAAGTGTGCGCTGCTGGCCGAGGAGCGCGAGCCACGGAAGTTCTACGGGTTCTGGACCTACGACCCGGACACGGTCGACTGGATCGTCGAGTACCTGGGGCGGTCCTACGGGCTCGTCGAATCGCGCTGACGGTTCGCTCGCGACCGTGCAGTTTGGTTTTCAGTGATATAAACGCTGACAGCGTTGTCAGAAGTTTACCGAACCTTATCAGTGTGGCACCGCTCCGGGGGAGCATGGACGCTTCAGGTATCGCGGTGGGACGGGGAGTAGTGCCGTGAGACACGGTCGCACTCTTGTCGTGGTGCTGGTCGTGGCGATGCTGGTCCTCCCGGCGACGACGGTGGCCGTGGCGGACACGCGCGGCGAACCCGACCTCTCGGTGGAACTGCCGGACAACCGCGTCACCGCGGGCGAGGTGACGACCCTGGAACTACAGGTGAGTAACTCGGCGACGGTCGAGTCGGGGAGCAGGGAGGTCGGGGACGTCCAGCGGGTCACCTCGGCCCGAGGGGTCCGGGTGAGGCTCCGGTCGGACAACGCGCCCTTCGAGGTCCGGACGAACGCGCGGATCCTCGGGACGGTCGTCGACGGCGCGGTCGCCCCGGCGGCCTTCGAGGTCGTCGTCGACGAGGACGCCGAACCCGGGAACTACCGGGTCCCCGTCCACGTCGAGTACGAGTTCACCGAGGTCATCGGCGAGAACGACGAGTTCCGCGACACCGACGCCGTCGAGGAGACGCTGTACGTCCGGGTGAAGGTCGTCGAGGACGCCCGGTTCGAGGTCGTCGAGACGACGACCGACGCGGCGGTCGGCGGGTCCGGCACCGTGCGGATGACCGTCGAGAACACGGGCGACGCCGCCGCCGAGGACGCGACGTTGACCGTCCAGTCGGGGAACCCGACGCTGACGTTCGGCGGGAGCCCGAGCGCCGACACCCACGTCGGCGACTGGGAACCCGGCGAGCGCCGGACGTTCGCGTTCGGCGCGAGCGTGGCCGGCAACGCCGAGCCCCGCTCGCTCTCGCTACGGACGACCGTCGAGTACGACGACGTCGACGGGGTCCGCAAGACCGAGTCGTTCTCGGCCGGCGTAACCCCCACACGCGAGGGGAGCCTCCGCGTCCTGAGTGCCGAGACGACCGCGGCACCCGGCGACGCCGGACGGCTGACCCTCGAACTCGAGAACACCGCCGACCGCACCCTCCGCGGCACACAGCTCGAGCTCCGCTCGCCGAACGCGGCGCTCACCTTCGGCGGATCCCCGACGGTGACGGCGTTCGTCGGCGAGTGGGGCCCCGGCGAGACCCACGAGGTGACCGTCGAGTCGACGTTCGCCGACGGCGCCGAGGAACAGGCCTACGCCGTCGACGCCACGGTGACCTACGACGCCGCTGCCGGCCGCACCGCGCGCACCCGGACGGTCACGTTCGGCGTCCGGCCCGCCGGGGAGCAGTCGTTCTCGCTCGGGTCGACGGACGCGACCCTCCGGGTCGACAGCGAGGGCACGCTGTCCGGGACGGTGAGGAACGACGGGCCGGGATCCGCCGAGAACGCCGTGCTCGTGCTCGAGGCGGCCGGGTCGAACGTCGACGCCACCGAGCGGGAGTTCGCCCTCGGTGACCTGGAGGCGGGCTCGTCTGTCGAGTTCGACTACGAGATCGAGGTGTCGAGTTCGGCCCGTGCCGGCCCCCGACAGTTCACCTACCGGCTGCGCTACGACGACACCGACGGGGACACCCGGCAGTCGGACCCGCTGTACGCGCGCCACGAGATCGCCCCCTCCCGGAAGGTGTTCGACGTCGAGACGGACGCGACCGTCGAGGC
Organism: Halobacteriales archaeon; assembly: GCA_041642135.1. Taxonomy (GTDB): domain Archaea; phylum Halobacteriota; class Halobacteria; order Halobacteriales; family Haloarculaceae; genus Salinirubellus. Next base: position 5,945 of record JBEPXB010000022.1, read on the forward strand.
CGGCGGGTCGACCCGGCTCGAGGTGCGAGTGAGCAACAACGGCGACGAGCCGGTGAGCGACGTCTCGGCGAAACTGTTCGCCGACTCGCCCATCTCCGTGAGCGACGACGAGGCGTTCGTCTCGTCCATCGACCCCGGCGAGACGGCCACGATCACGTTCTCGATCGGCGCCGCGGGGTCGGCCACCCCGAAAGTCTATCCCGTCTCGATGGACTTCCAGTACGACGAACCCGACGGCGACACGAAGCTCTCGGACACCTACCGGGTGCCGGTCGAGGTGACCGAGCGGCAGGGCGGCGGCGGGATCCTGAGCCTCGCGTCCGGGGCCGGCGGCATCGGCCTCGGGCTGGTCCTGCTCGTCGGCGGGGTCGCGGGCGTCGTCCTGGTCCGCCGGTCGCGCTCGTCGTAGATGGCCGGTCCCGTCGACTACCAGCGGTTCATCGACGCCGCGGACGACCAGATCGTCAACCACCCCAAGCGGATCGTCGTCGCGTTCCTGCTGCTGACGGTGGTGTTCGCCGGCGGACTGACGAACGTCTCGACCGACGCCGGCACCGAGGGGTTCACCCAGGACGTCCCCGCGCAGGTGGCGTTCGAGCGCGTCCAGAACGACTTCGGGCCCGCGTTCTCGGCGGACACCGGGAGCACACAGCTCATCCAGTCCGAACAGAACGTGCTCTCGAAGCCGGCGATGATACGGATGCTGACCGTCCAGCAACGGCTCCAGGACACGGAGGGGCTGCGCGTGGAGACGACGTCGAGCGCCGCGAGCGTGGTCGCCCGCTCGATCGACCCCTCGGCGGACACGCTCGAGGAACAGATCGACGTCCTCGAGTCGGCCACGCCGGGCCAGATCGACCGCGCGGTCCGGGCGGCCGACTCGCGGGGCGACGGCATCTCGGGGCTGCTCTCGCAGGACTTCAACCCCAGTTCGGCCTCCGCGTCGGCGACCATCGGCGTCGTCACCCACGAGATACCGACCGGGATATCGAGTTCGGCCGGGCAGGGCGGCTCCTCGCCGCTGACGCCGATCCAGCTCCGCGCGCAGTTCGTCGTGAGCTCCGTCGACGCCGACATCCGGGTGTTCGGCGACGGCATCATCTCCGCGGAGTTCGGCAACGTCATCTTCGACTCGCTGATCATCACCGTCCCCGCCGCGGTCGTGTTCATCGTCCTCTTCCTGATGATCGCCTACCGGGACCTGGCGGACCTGCTGCTCGGGCTGCTCGCGCTGCTGATGGCCATCGTCTGGACGTTCGGGTTCATGGGGCTCGCCGGGATCCCGTTCAACCAGATCCTCATCGCGGTGCCACCGCTGCTGCTGGCGGTCGGCATCGACTTCGGCATCCACGCGGTCAACCGCTACCGCGAGGAGCGCGTCGAGGGCTACGGCATCGAGACGTCGATGCGGACCGCCACCGACCAGCTGCTGGTGGCCTTTTTCATCGTCATGGGGACGACCATCATCGGCTTCGGGGCGAACCTCACCTCCGCGCTGCCCCCGATACGGGACTTCGGCATCGTGGCCAGTTTCGGCATCGCGTTCACGTTCCACATCTTCGGGATCTTCCTCCCGGCGGCGAAGGTGCTACTCGACCGCTCGCGGGAGAAGTACCCGATCCCGACGTTCTCGACGACGCCGCTCGGCTCCGAGGGGTCGGCGCTCGGCCGGGTGCTCTCGGGCGGCGTGAGCGTCGCCCGGTTCGCCCCCGCGCTGTTCGTCGTCGCCATGCTGGTCGTCTCCGGGGCCGCCGGCTGGTACGCGACCGACATCGACACGTCGTTCTCCAACGAGGACTTCCTGCCCCCCGAGGAGACCCCGGCCTACCTGGCGAACCTCCCCGAGCCGTTCAAGCCCTCGGAGTACACCGTCACGCGGGACATCAACTTCCTGGAGGAGAAGTTCTCCGTGAGCCAGTCGTCGTCGGTGACGATGTACGTCCAGGGGCCGTTGCGCCGTGACTACGCGCTCGAGTCGATCCACCGGGCGGGCGACGACCCGCCAGAGTCGTTCGTCCGAACTGACGGCCGGGCGGAGTCGACCAGCATCGTCACCGTCGTTCGGGACCGGGCGGCACGCGACCCCGAGTTCCGCCGCCTCGTCGACCGCAACGACCGGAACGACAACGGGATCCCCGACCAGAACCTCCAGCAGGTGTACGACTACCTGCTGGCCTCCGACGCCCGGGGACAGACCCTCGAGTACATCACCGAGGACTACCGGGCGACGCAGGTCGTCTACAGCGTCGAGGCCGACGCCGAGCAAGCGGAGATCACCGCCGACGCCCGCGAAGTCGCCGAGGACTTCCGCTTCGCCGCGACCGCGACCGGCGGGACCGTCGTCTTCCAGGCCATCTCCGACCTGATCCTCGAGTCGGCGGTCGTGAGCCTCGTCGTCGCGCTCGCCGGGACCGTCCTCTTCCTCCTGTTCATCTACTGGGTGCTCGAGGGACGGCCGTCGCTCGGACTGGCGAACACGCTCCCGATCGTCGTCACGGTCGCGCTGGTTGCCGGGACGATGCGGGCCGCGGGCATCTCGTTCAACGCGTTCACCGCGACCATCCTCGCGATCACCATCGGACTCGGCATCGACTACTCCGTCCACGTCACCCACCGGTTCGCCTCCGAGTACGAGGAGAACGGGCGCGACCTGTTCACGGCGCTCGGGCGCACGGTGCAGGGGACCGGCGGCGCGCTGGCGGGGTCGATGCTGACGACCGTGTTCGGCATCGGCGTGCTCGTGCTGTCGGTGTTCCCGGCGATCGGGCAGTTCGGCCTGCTGGCGGGACTCTCGGTGTTCTACGCCTTCCTCGCCTCGCTGTTCGTCCTGCCGTCGGCGCTGGTCGTGTGGGCCCGGCTCTTCGACCGTGGCGGTGGCGGCACCGCCGGGACCGGGGAACCGAGCACGCCCGGGGACGTCGAGGCGACCGGGCCGACCGAGGGGGAGACCCCGGCGTAGTCGTCGGGAAACGACGACAGGAAGGGCCGACGACGCCGGGTCGCGACACCAACTAGTGTCGATTCGGTCACAAGACCTATGACCGACGCTGTCCAACCGTCTGTCAACGGACGTCCAGTCCGAACCACGCAGAATGGGTGAATCAGACAGCGCCTCCGAAAGAGTCGGCCCGGGCGACCCCGCCGGCCGACTCGCGACCGTCCACGGGAGTAACCTGCTCGTCGTCGGCCCACCGATGTCGGGCAAGCGGTCCTTCGGCCTCTCGGTGCTCGCCGGCGGTGCCGGCGGTGGCCGCGACGTGCTGTTCGTCACGACCTCGAGGAGCGTCACCTCGCTGCCGTTCGACCCCGCCGAGGCGGGCCGGTTCGGCCTCGTCGACTGCACGCCGAACAGCGTCGAGGAGGACGGCCCCGTCGTCAACGTCGGCTCGCCGGGCGACCTCACGGGGATCAGTATGCCGGTCTCCAGGTTCCTCGACGGCGCCGAGGACCCCGTGGTGCTGCTCGACTCGATATCCTCGATCCTCCAGTACGCCGAGCAGGAGTCGGCGTTCCGCTTCCTCTCGGTGCTGACCTCGAACGTCGCCGCGGGCGGCGGGGTGGGCCTCTACACCTTCGACGAGGGCGTCCACTCCGAGCAGACCTACCGGACGTTCGCCCAGCTGTTCGACGGGCGCGTCGACCTCCGCGGGTCGGGCACGACCGAGGTCAGGATCAGCGGCATCGCCGGGGCGCCCGGCGGATGGACGCCGGTCGACCTGGATTAGCTGGATTTCGGCGCTAAGTACCTTCCCAACCGTCGAATTGCGAGTACACCACCCCGCGATTAACCTACAAGACCCAACTCATGTTTCTGGAGCCCTGCAAGATACAGGACGCGTATTCAGCGGGCGCTATCGTTTGCGTATAATTGTCATGGTGTACCATAGGGAACCGCTTTGCGGAGCGACGTGCAGTCGGCACGTGTTTGTGGCGGTCGCGGAGAGCGGTGACGGTCCGTAACCAGCGGGTTACGTCGATGGTCTCGTCGTACCCCACGAGCCGGACCACCAAATGGATGGATCAGATCCACAGCCGGCATCAGACCCGGCCCAGACAGCCGATGACTCGCCAGACAATCAACACGGCAACAGCCACCGACGCCAGTTACCCGTCTCGCGGCGGGCCGCGCTGGCGTCGCTGGTCGGCCTCGGCGGGCTGAGCGTGCTGAGTAGTCCCGCGGCGGCGGGGCCCAAGCAGTGGCAAACTGACGTCAACGCCAACGGGAACCGCCTGTTCAATCTCGGCGCACTCGAGATGATCGCAGACCCCGTCATCGCCAGCACCGACGGGACGCCCCTGGAACTGCGACTGGACGGCGAGCGGGTGCTTCGCCTCGTTCCGACGCCAGACCAGTCGGCGGCGAACATCCTCGGCGGCCACCCCAGCAACAGTATTGCCGACGGAGCGCACGCGGCAACCATCGCCGGTGGGGGATTCGACGACGGGGCGGACCCTGCGCCGAACACCGTCCTGGACGATTTCGGGACCGTCAGCGGCGGCGGCGGCAATACTGCCGGCGGCACCTACTCCACGGTGAGCGGCGGCCGAAACAACCGAACGCCAGCGAACCTCGCTACTGTCGGCGGCGGCCGAAACAACGTGGCTAGCGGACGCGATGGCGTCGTCGGCGGCGGAAGTACGAACAAAGCGACCGGCGACGGGGCTGCTGTCGCTGGTGGAACCGGCAACATGGCCAGTGGATCTACGGCGGCTATTGGCGGTGGCAAGGGCAATACGGCAGACGACGTCCTCGCAACCATCTGTGGTGGACAAAACAACGTTGCGAGCGACGAATCCGCCACTGTCGGCGGTGGATCCAGCAACGCCGCCACCGGCAAGTTTGGGACTGTCGGCGGCGGCTCCGGCAACAAGGTGGGTGTCTCCGGCAACGATGCCACCGGCGCCTGGGCAACCATCGGCGGCGGCTTCGGCAACAACATCACCGGTAATCTGTCGACGATCGCCGGCGGCACCGGCAACGAAGCTGACGGGGTGGCGACCGTCGGCGGCGGCTCCAGCAACGCAGCCACGGGCACGTCGGCGACCGTCGGCGGCGGTCAAGAGAACGCCGCGACCGGTAATCAGGCGACCGTCGGCGGAGGCGACAGTAACGAGGCGACTGGCGAATCGTCTACCGTCGGCGGCGGTCGAGACAACCTGGCGCTCGCCAAGTTCGCAACGATCGCCGGTGGTGGGCCCAGCGACCTGAACAATTTCGACAACCGTGTGTTCGACGATTACGGGACGATCGGCGGGGGTGCAGGGCATCAGGTGGGAATCGACGACGGTGACACGACGACGGCCACGTTTGCCACCGTCAGTGGCGGGAGGGAGAACAGAGCGATCGGCGGGGTGTCAACGGTCGGCGGCGGTATCCAGAACAGAGCAACAGAAGGCCTCTCGACGATTAGCGGGGGCAGAGACAACAGAGCGACCGACACCTTCGCGACGGTCGGCGGAGGGAACGCGAATCAGGCGACCGGCGACAGCGCGACGGTCGGCGGCGGTGTGTTAAACGCGGCGTTCGGCGATAAAGCGACGATACCGGGTGGCAGGGGTAACACAGCCGACGGCGCGTTTTCGTTTGCAGCAGGGCGAGACGCGAATACTGACGGACACGACGGGGCGTTCGTCTTCGGCGACTCGTCGTCGACGGATATTCTGGCCCAGAACGACGACGAGTTCCGCTCGCAGATGCCGATGTACGCGCCGTCGTTCAACACCACCAGTGCGCGAGCGAAGAAGACCAACGTCGGGCCAGTCGAACCCGAGACGGTGCTGGAGGGCGTCGAGTCCCTGGAGATCACCACCTGGGAACTGGAGCACCAGGACGACGGCCGGCACGTGGGTCCGATGGCCGGGGACTTCCACGACCAGTTTGCGGTGGGCGGTGACACCGATTCGATCGCCTCCGTCGACGCCGACGGTGTGGCGCTGGCCGCCATCCAGGGCCTGGCCGAGAAACTCGACGATGCAGAGCATGAAATGGACGAGAAAGACGAGCGGATCGACGAGCTAGAAGCCGAAAACGAGCAGTTGCGAGACCGACTGAAGGCTGTCGAGGACCGGGTCGCTGGCCTGGAACCCAGCGAGACCGCCTCGGCGTCGGCAGACGACTGACGACCGTCGGGCCGGTGACCGTCGCCATCACGGTGGCGTCGCCGGCCGTGCTGAACTTATACTCTCGCACATCGCTTCTGATAGCAACCGAGTAGATTTCAGCGGTCGTGCTGCATACACAGCGCGAGTCTCGCATCCAAAGCCGGTGCAGACGGTCTGTGACCGAACCATACAGAGACCGATCTCCTGATCAGAACCGAGACAGGCAGAATCTGTCAGTAGTGAGACTCGCGCCTCGGAGTGATTGAATATCCAAGAAACCGTCCGAAAAACGACATATAAAATGCATAGTTTATATACTCTGGAGTCATCTGTAGTTTGAGGTTTGTAATGTCTTCAAAAAACGTCACGGCTGAAGCGGACGTCCGAGCTGCATCCGACCGGTTCTACAGTGCATTGGACGAGATGGCGAACGGGGATGCCGATTCCATGGCGGACGTCTGGTCACACGAGGACGACGTGACGACCATGCACCCGATCGGTGGACGGGAGGAGGGCTGGGAGGCCGTCAAAGGGTCCTGGGAGGGAGTCGCATCGATGAGTGAGGGTGGGGAGGTCACCCGCACGGACCAGCTCATCCGCGTCACCGGCGACCTCGCATACGAACTCTGCACCGTGTCGGCGTCGATGACCCTTGCG